>NZ_DAMDAY010000048.1:0-28151 GCF_032093475.1 Lysinibacillus sp.
TATACAACAAAGGATGCATCGATATCATTAATATGAAATGTATCGACTAGGCCGTTATCGTCCATAGAGGATATGGTTAATCCCCCTAAAACAGAAGCGGTTGCGTTATCTGGATGCCCCTCAATTTGTGAGGATAGATTGAGTTTATCTTGAGTAGTTAAATCAAGCTCACATACTTGGTTAGCAAGCTCAATACCCGCAACAATAACAGCTGCACTACTTCCGAGACCACGTGCTAACGGGAGTTCACTAGCCATTTCAACACGACAAGCAGGTAGTTGTTGACCGTATTGTTGGGCGATTTTTTTAGCAATGACGTATAGTAAGTGTTCTTCTAGCTCAAACTCTTTAGGACCATTATCATCAAGATGAATAATATCCCAATGATCTTGTAAAGTCACGGTAAGTTTTAAGTAAAGAGACAAGCCGAGTCCTATTGAATCAAAGCCGGGACCTAAGTTGGCTGTGCTTCCAGGAACTGAGATTTGCCACGTTTTACTCATAGTACACCCTCAATATATGCACGAATTTCTTCTTCATCATTTTTGAGGGATACAACTTCGACAGAAGAAACATTCATTGCAGTATCAGGATCTTTTAGCCCGTTACCTGTAAAGATCGTTACAACTTTAGCGCCCAGTGGAATTTTTCCACTTTCTACGGACTTAATAACACCTGCTAAAGAAGCAGCTGAACCTGGCTCAACAAAAATACCTTCTGTACTTGCAATTAATTTATAGGCAGCTACAATTTCTTCATCTGTAACCGAATCAATCATACCACCAGATTCATCGCGAGCTGCTTCTGCCAATTTCCAACTAGCCGGATTACCTATTCGAATGGCTGTTGCTACTGTCTCTGGGTTTGCAATCGGTTCGCCTTTGACGATTGCTGCGGCACCTTCAGCCTCAAAGCCATACATTTTTGGTAGACCGCAATCTTTTGCAGCATCATATTCTTTAAAGCCTTTCCAGTATGCTGTAATATTCCCTGCGTTCCCAACTGGAATACACAAATAATCTGGTGCTGAACCTAAGGCATCTACAATTTCAAAGGATGCTGTTTTTTGACCCTCAATACGATATGGATTTACCGAATTTACAAGTGCAACAGGAGTTGTTTCACTCACCTGGCGAACGATATTAAGAGCATCATCAAAGTTACCATCTATTTCAATGATTTTTGCACCATACATGGTTGCTTGTGCTAGTTTACCAAGAGCAACTTTCCCTTTAGGGATGACAACGATTGATTGAATACCAGCACGTGTTGCATATGCAGCGGCAGCAGCCGAAGTGTTTCCTGTAGAAGCGCAAATAACACATCGACTTCCGTCCTCAATAGCTTTTGCAACTGCAAACACCATTCCTCGGTCTTTAAATGATCCAGTCGGGTTTGCACCTTCAATTTTTCCATAAAGCTCAATACCTAGTTTCTTTGATAAATTCACTAAATGTATAAGAGGCGTATTGCCTTCGTTTAAAGTTAAAGCGGGTGTATTTTCAGTTACGGGTAAAAATTGTTTATATTCTTCAATAAGGCCTTTCCACATAACGTTACGATCTCCTTTTGTTCTTATAGAAAGAACAGTTGTTTTTGTATAAAAGACATTTTAACGCAAATTGCACTATTATTTCAATAGCATTTCGTTAATTGTCGAAACAATTCGGTAATTTGAATTTTACTTGTCACTTTCTTGAAACAACTGTATAGTAATCTTGTAATGTAAAGTCAAGTGTAAAGACAGGTGATTAGGATGACAATAAATACAGCCGTAACAAATAGACCTCAACAACCCATCTCAAGAAATAAGCTTTTGGGTGTTGCAGGGGTAGGGTGGCTCTTCGATGCAATGGACGTTGGTATATTATCTTTCGTCATTGCAGCGTTAGCAGCAGATTGGGGACTTACACCAAGTCAATCTGGCTGGATTGGTAGTATTAATTCAATCGGGATGGCAGTAGGGGCTCTCTTTTTTGGGGTATTTGCTGATAAAGTAGGACGGAAACAAATTTTTATGTGGACACTTGTTCTCTTTTCTGTTGCAAGTGGTTTGTCTGCATTTACTACGTCATTAACTGCATTTTTAATTTTGCGCTTTTTAGTTGGGATGGGTCTAGGTGGAGAATTGCCCGTTGCCTCTACATTAGTATCTGAAAGTGTAGCAGCGAAAGAAAGAGGGCGAGTAGTTGTTTTACTAGAAAGTTTTTGGGCAGCAGGATGGTTAATTGCAGCGCTTATTTCGTATTTTGTCATTCCTACATGGGGGTGGCGAGTGGCATTGATACTAACAGCGCTTCCAGCATTTTATGCTATTTATCTTCGTTGGCATCTGCCTGATTCACCTCAATTTACTGTGAAGGAAGAATCTAAAAAAAGAAGCATTAGCCAAAATATGAAAGAAGTTTGGTCGAAGAAGTATGCTAAATCGACATTGATGCTGTGGATTTTATGGTTTACAGTTGTATTCTCCTATTATGGTATGTTTTTATGGCTTCCAAGTGTAATGGTTGGAAAGGGCTTTGATATGATTACAAGCTTTAAATATGTTTTGATCATGACATTAGCTCAATTGCCAGGATACTTTACAGCAGCTTGGTTTATAGAAAAATTTGGACGCAAATTTGTCCTTGTTTCTTATCTAATTGGTACCGCTGTGAGTGCATTAATTTTTGGGAATGCAGATACTCTTGCCATGCTGTTAACTTCGGGTATGTTTTTATCTTTCTTTAACTTAGGAGCTTGGGGAGCATTATACGCTTATACACCGGAGCAGTATCCTTCTATCATTCGTGGAACAGGTGCGGGAATGGCGGCAGCTGTAGGGAGAATAGGTGGTATTTTTGGTCCATTGCTTGTTGGTTTTCTATTAACAGCAGGGTATGACATAGGTTTCATCTTTGCCATCTTCTGTGGAGCAATCATTATTGGCGTTGTGGGTGTTATCTTCCTTGGGAAAGAAACGAAGCAACTTGAATTAGAATAGACATAAAATTGAATGTTCTGGATCTGAATAATGGATCCAGGACATTTTTGTCTTTATTCGCTAGTTTAAGAAGTAAAAATGAGTATTTATTAATTTTTATTTAATTTGACTAAATTATTTGTTAAAATGACAAATCAATAAAAAAGTTAAATTATAAACTAAATTGCTATATTAGCAGGTTAATGCGATAAAGATTTTTCAGAAAAGTCATTGTATTCAAATTGTAATCATGATACTGTATTTTTAATCGAATTTTGAGTCAGTAGGAAACAATCTCCCATTCGTGATAAGGTCATTGAAAGAAAGGTTGTTAGGAATGAGTATTCATGAGGATATAAAGAAAAGGTTTGTAAGGCTGTCAAAGGGTCAACGCAAAGTAGCGCAATTTGTAATGGATAATCCCACTACTGTTATTGCTAATGGGGCTGCAGAGGTTGGCAGACTTGCTAATGTAAGTGAATCTACAGTGATTCGTTTTTGTTATGCCATGGAATTATCAGGGTATGTAGAACTTCAAGAGGAAATAAGAAATGATATCATGTCTCAAAGTGTAGGAACTAACCTACAGCCTACATATATTGCTAAAAAGCTGACCAATTCTAACTTTGGTAAGATTATGCATCGAGATAGCCAACATATTCAAGAAACAATTCAGCTAATTAACGAGCAACAAATTCAAAAAAGTTCAAAATGGATGCATGAAGCAGATAATATCTATATTCTAGGTACCTGTCATCATGCATCTGTGGCGAATTGGCTTTCAAACACATTAAAAACGTTACGTACAAATATTAAGCAACTTCGTTTGGACTCGGAGGAGCTAGTTAATCAAATGAATAGCATGGGCGAACATACGACTTTAATTGTGCTATCTTTTGATAAACAAATGAAAGATATTAAGACAATTATTGAAATTGCCAAGATAAAAAAGGTGAAGATTATTGCCATTACAGGTTCTGCATTTTCGCCTATTCGGGAATATGCTAGTGCATTATTTGCTCTTGGCACAAAAAATCATTCTTCGCTAGACATCGCTCCTGTGTTATTTTCTTTCTTGCATGCACTGATAGAGGAAATGATAAGTCAGGACAAGGGGCAGTATGAAAAATATCAGCAATCCTATGAGCAAGTGGAAAATAATGTACTGTTTTTAGATGCTGTTAGAGAGAAACAGGTTTTTTAAGGGAGACAACGCATAGATGGTGTGTAACAACACACAAGTCTATGCGTATTTTTTTGAGAAACTAAAAAAAGATGTCCAAATATGATTTAGACATCTAGGAAAAGTGAATTATAGAATTTTACTTAAGCAATATTCGTTAACATAAGTATTATTTAATTTAATAGCATTTTGTCGAATGCCTTCTTGTTGGAATCCTAGCTTTGTAAAAAGATGTAAAGCCACATTGTTATGCTCCATAACCGTTAATTCTAAACGAGAAATATCACGTTGTTTAGACCAATTTTCAACAGCCTTCATTAGTGCTGAGCCAATGCCCTTTTGTTGATGTTCTTCCTTCACAGCTAAACGAATAGAGGCAACATGTCTCACTTTTGATTGTTTATACCCATGTACGACAGCATAGCCTGCAAATATCCCATTTAAAACACAAAGTAGAATTGTACGATTTTTTAGTTGCTTCCAATAGGCTAAATTTTTACGAAGTTGTTGAACAGTTAGGTCTAGCTCATTTTGAACATTATACATGAAGTCAGTTTGTTGGAAAATCTCCTCTTGTAAATGAATGAATGAACGAGCATCGGATGCTTCAATCCCTCTAATTATGTATGCTGAAGGGTTTTCCTCATTGTTAGCAGTATTGTTTTCAGTAGTCTTCATTTGAGTGCGAGAGAAAGTGACACTAGTACCTAATTTAACATCAATGACATAATAACCTGCATTTGTCCATGATAAATAATGTGAGAGAGGGGGCTTCGTTTTTTTCCACCAGCTTTTATTTAAGTAGGCGGCGTTTGGTAGTGCTTGTCCCATAATGTTTTCTAACTCACTAAAGGATAAAGTTATTTCTTGTTGTAAAGCTACTTCAAAATAGTTTGCTAAAGGAATGTACTTTTTTTCCATCTTCTTTGTCATCGTAATCCCCATTTCCTGAATATCCAATAATATAGACTATCTGATGATAGCATAAAATTATGATGACTTAAATATGAAAACACAACTAAATATCTATGTAAACTATATTTTTTTAAAAAAAGATATATTTTTACTATTGAATGTTAAAAAAAGGCTGGTAAAAATAGATAATAGTATAAGAGGATTTAATCGTTTTTGAATTGTACATTACAGGTCAAGGGGGTTATAATCTATCTATCCTATTCGAAAAGTAAGTTTTTAAACGTTTAGGATTATTTTTCTATAGTAAATTTTAGACAGAACGATTGTAGTCTGAGACAAATTGTACCGGTTTTGAGAGAGTTTTTGAGAGATCAGATAGTAAACAACTGTCCAAGATAGGACACCGGCTTTGGGGAATGTGGACCCTTATTTTGCAGAGGCATTAATGGATTCAAAGTTTGACTTTATCGCTTATAAGGCTATAAAGTATGATAAAATAAAATACAAATGTAAGTGCTATTTTAGGAGGAATTGATTCAATGAGTAAAGTATTAGTTTTTGGACATAAAAATCCAGATACAGACACAATCACGTCTGCTATTGTATATGCCTATTTAAAACAACAAATTGGTGAGGAAGCTGAGGCAGTGCGTCTTGGAGATGTTAATAATGAAACTCAGTTTGCATTAGACAAATTTGGTTTTGAGGCACCTCGTTTAATTACATCTGTAGTAGGGGAAGCGGACAAAGTAATTCTTGTTGACCACAATGAGTTCCAGCAATCTGCAGACGGTATCGAAGAAGTACAAATTACAGAAGTAATCGACCACCACCGTATTGCCAACTTCCAAACAGCTGATCCATTATATTATCGCGCTGAACCTGTCGGCTGTACGGCTACAATTCTAAACAAAATTTTCAAAGAAAACGGTGTTGCAATACCTGCAAACATCGCTGGTTTAATGTTATCAGCAATCGTTTCTGATACATTACTTTTCAAATCACCAACTTGCACAGAACAAGATGTTAAAGCTGGTGAGGAACTAGCTCAAATTGCAGGGGTGGATGCTGCAGAATATGGATTAGCGATGCTGAAAGCAGGTGCTGATTTATCTGATAAATCTTTAGAAGACCTATTATCATTAGATGCGAAAGAATTCCAATTTGGCGAGTACAAATCTGTTGTGGCTCAAGTCAATGCAGTTGATATTAACGATGTCCTTAATCGCCAAGAGGAGTTAGAAATCTTATTAAATAAAAATGTTGCAGAAAACGGCTTAGATCTATTCTTCTTCGTTGTTACTGACATTTTAAATAACGATTCAACAGCTGTTGCCATTGGACAAGTAGCTGAAGCGGCTGCAAAAGGATTCGGTGCAGAGCTTATCAACAATCGTGTTGTATTACCGGGTGTTGTGTCTCGTAAAAAACAAATTGTACCTGTATTAACAGAAGCTTTAAAATAATATAAAAGAGGTTGTCTATAAAGACAGCCTCTTTTTTTAATCTAGTTTTAATGGTTGTACTGCTGGGCCCTCTAGCACCTCTCCTTTTGCATTAAAACGAGAACCGTGGCATGGGCAGTCCCATGTTTCATCCGCTTCATTCCATTTCGTTTTACAACCTAAATGTGTGCAGGTCGGAGCTGTGACATTCTTCATATAACCAGCTATATATTCCTTTGCGACAAAACCACCTACTTTGAGCATCTGCATGAATTGCGCACCGAATTTTGTACGTGATGGTGAATAAAGGGCAATGGCTCCATCCTCACTTCTTGCACCGGTAATAAGGGAGGATAGGATGTCCCCAGCGACAAAGGAATTTGATATACCCCATTTTCGGTAGCCAGTGGCAATGAGCACATTTGGCAAGGAGTTTGTTATTCTACCTACATAAGGTACAATATCTGGTGTTTCAATATCCTGAGCAGACCATCGATAGAGTGGTTGCTGCTCAAAATGCTCCTTCATTTCATTGGATATTGCTTCATAATAAGGCTCTGTATTTACGGTCTCCCCAGCAATATGATTCGCTCCGCCAAGTACTAAGTAATGTTCGTTGTTAATAGTAGCTGTTCGGATAGAACGAGAAGGGAAGTCAACTGATAAATATTGTCCTTGCATCGTCTCTGAAACCTTACTAGCAACCATGTATGAACGACTATTAGACAATTTGAAAAGGTGTAGTCCTCTAAATGCCTCAATTGGATAATGCGAGCACAAAATAAGCTTGTTATATTGAACCGAGATGTTTTTTTCGGTATGTAAGTTATTTTGTGGTATGTTTAATTGCTGCACACGGGTATTTGAATATAGTCTTGCGCCCATAGCCTGTGCCTCTTTTACAAGAAAATTACTAACCTCTAAAGGATTTATTTGTGCCTGTTGTGACATACATAAGGCTTTTGTAATAGGGAAGGGTAGTTCAGTGTCAGAAGTAATTTTTGACTTAATATTTAAAACCTTATAAGCATTCCACTCTTTTAATAATTGTGCATACCCTTCTTTCGATTGACAATATAATAGCGAATCTACTTGCCGCACACTATTTTCCGGAAGTATTTGTCTGGCTTGATCGATGGCTTGTTGATTAAGCTGATAGTAGAGCTGTGCTTCTTCGACCGATAGTTTTTCTAAAAGATTAGCATACACGATGCTGTGCTGCGCTGTTAATTTCCCTGTGGAATGGCCAGTTGTACCGTGTCCAAAATGGGTATTTGCCTCAAGTAGAACCACATCGACACCAGCTTTTGCTAAGGTGTAGGCTGTATATAAACCAGTCAATCCTCCTCCGATAATACAGACATCACAAGTTACAGAGGAAGTAAGTGAAGAGAGTGATACTGACTCGGCAGTAGCGAGCCAAAGAGATTGTGTCATAGATAAACCTCACATTGTTTTTAACTTCAGTATGTAGATAGGCTTGAAAATTTATGCAATGAAGCATAAATATTGCCTTGGGATTTGCTCTGCCGCTACAATGTAGCAAAAGGAGTGAGTTTAATGAAAATTGAAATTTGGTCTGATTATGTATGTCCATTTTGTTATATAGGTAAAAAGCAATTAGAAAAGGCAATTGAAGATACTGGCTATGGCGGGCAAGTGGAACTAGTCTATAAAAGTTATCAACTAGACCCTACTACTCCAGTGGATTCGAATACTACTGTTTATGAATCCTTAGCGAAGAAATACGGAATGTCTATAGAGAAGGCTAAAGAAATGACACTTGGCGTAACGGAACGAGCGAAAGAAGTGGGCTTAAACTATGATTTTAGCAATTTGATGGAAGAGAATACGCTAAAAGCACATCGACTTGTAAAATGGGCTGAGCAACAGGGAGATGTTACGGCACTAGTGGAGACGCTTTTACACAGTCACTTTATTGAAGGAAAGCGCATAGGTCAAGAAGCTGTTTTATTAGAAATTGCTGAGCAGGTTGGATTACAACGTGATGAGGTTGCTAAGGTTATTGCAAATGATGATTATAAAAATGAAGTGGAAGCGGATATTCAAGAGGGTCTACAGCTTGGCGTTCGCGGGGTACCATTCTTTGTTTTAAACCGCAAATATGGTATTTCAGGGGCACAGCCACAGGAGGTATTCGAAGAAACCTTGCGTAAAGTAGCCGAGGAAGAGGGCTTACAACCAAAGCTAAAGATGGCTGGTTCAGGGGATACTGGTGTATGTACAGATGATAGCTGTAATTTTTAAGAGGGTTTAAATACCTCTTATAATACCGAAAAAATCGTAACATAATATTTCAGTCTAAAGTCTGAGGGAAGGAACATTGACTTTTTAGGTGAAATTTTTTAAGATAAACACATATCTTGAATTCGAGATATCAAAACATGAAATTTAGGGGAGAATTTATATAATGAACGTTTTAGTAGTAAAAGCTAATAACCGTCCAGACGGTATTTCAACAAAAATGTATGATACATTCATGGAAAATGTACAAGGTGTAAACGTTACAACTTTTGACGTATTTGCAGAGGATATGCCTTATTTTGGACAAGACCTTTTCAATGCATTCGGTAAAGTACAAAATGGTGGAGAGTTAACAGACATCGAATCGCGTCTTTTAGCTGCTAAACAAAAAGCAATGGATGCATTAACTGCTGCTGATTTAGTTGTATTTGCATTCCCACTTTGGAACTTAACAATTCCAGCACCATTACAAACATTTATCGATTATGTATATCAAGCTGGATACACATTCAAATATGGCGAAAATGGTGAATTAATTAGCTTAATGACTGATAAAAAAGCGATTGTTTTAAACGCTCGTGGTGGCTACTATTCATTACCAGAAGCACAACCAATGGAAATGTCAGTAAACTACATTAAAAATGTTGTAGGTGGCGTATTCGGTATGGAAATTATCGAAGAAGTAATAATTGAAGGTCACAATGCTTCACCAGATAAAGCACAAGAAATAATTGCAAATGGCCTAGAAGAAGTGAAAAAAGTAGCGCAATCACTACAAACTGTAAATGCATAAAAAATATTTTTTAATAAAAGTCCTCTCATTTTAGAGAGGACTTTTTTATTTTGTGAATAGATGTATGGTGTGGTATGGAGGTCGGACATATTGATATTAATTCATTATTTAGAATTTACATTTACTAACATCCTATTGTGACTATAAAGATAAAAATGATAGTAATCTATTATTTCGGAGAAAAGTAAATACCCATTCTTTTAAAAATACATATATTTAGGACTTTTTATTCAGTAAAAAATAGAGTTAGTTTAATATAATAGGATTTGTAGGAAAATACTTGATTATTAAGGAGGTTGTTGTATGAACAAGAAATTAATAGCTAATTTCTTTGCGATGTTACTAGTTCTATTCGCGTTTATACCATTTGGGCTCTCTGCTGATGCTGCTTCCAATGATGTAACACGTGCAGATTATGTAAAAGAATTAGTAAAAAGTTTAGATGTAGAGCTAGGAGATGGATCTTCTCTTCCATTTACCGATGTCTCTAAAGATTTAGCACCCTATGTAGAAAAGGCCGTACAATTAAAGCTTATTAAAGGTAAAACAGCTACTACATTTGGTCCAGACGATCAATTAACTCGTCAACAAGCATTTGTTATATCCGCTCGTGGACTAGTTAGTGAAAACGTTTCCCTCTCTGTTTTAGAGCAATTTAAGGATGCAGATCAAATAGCAGAGGCATATAAACAAGACTTAGCTAATGCTGTCGCTGCAAATATTTTGCAAGCATTTGAGGATAATACTATTCGCCCTCGCGATTTTGTAACGAAAGAGCAAATGGAGAGCATTGTAGAGCGCTTTGTAGCAGAATACAAAGCACCTTCAACTGGCGTGTCAGTAGACCTTCAAATTTTAGGAACGACAGATATCCATACCAATTTAGCTAATTACAATTACTATCTTGATGCACCGTCATCTGAGGTTGGTTTAGCGAATACAGCTACATTAATTGAACAAGCACGCGCTAAAAATCCAAACACATTACTATTCGATAATGGAGATTTAATTCAAGGTACACCACTTGGCTCTTATAAAGCATTAGAAAGTGTCTTAAAGCCGGGTGAAATTCATCCAGCTATAGCAGCACTTAACGCATTGAAATATGATGGTGGAACATTAGGAAACCATGAATTTAACTATGGTCTAGACTTTTTAGATGAAGTATTAAATGATGCAAAATATCCTGTAGTGAATGCTAATACTTATGATGCAAAAACAAAAGAACGCATGTATACACCTTATGTTATTCTTGATAAAGAAGTGGTTGATAGTACAGGCAAGAAGCATACGCTTAAAGTTGGTGTAACAGGCATTGTCCCAACCAAAATTGTTGAATGGGATGCCATTCATTTAGCAGGTAAAGTTGAAATGCAAGAACCAGTCGAAGCAGTTAAAGAGGTAGTACCAGAAATGCAAAAGGCTGGAGCAGATATCATTGTTGTTCTTTCACATTCAGGTATTGGAGAGGACACTTATGTAAAAGGTGCTGAAAATGTTGGTTACCAACTTGCAGAAATCGAAGGCATCGACGCTTTAATTACAGGGCACTCTCATTTAACATTCCCTGGTGACTATAAGGATTTGAAAGATGTCGATCAAGAAAAGGGTACAATTCATGGTGTTCCTACTGTAATGGCAGGTAGCTATGGTAGCCATCTTGGTGTCATTGATCTAAAATTGGAACAAAAAGGATCAGAGTGGGTTGTGGTAGATGGCAAAGGTTCATTACAATCGATCAAGCAAGAAGGCTTACAACCATCGACAACCGTGTTGGATGCTATAAAAGAAGCACATGAAGGCACATTAACATACATCCGTCAGCCTGTTGGAGAAACAACTGCGCCAATCCATAGTTATTTCTCAATGGTACAAGATGATCCTTCTATTCAAATCGTAACACAAGCTCAAAAATGGTTTATTGAACAAGAGTTAAAGGGCACTGCTGATGAAAAGACACCAATTCTTTCAGCTGGCGCACCTTTCAAAGCAGGATCTCGAAATAACCCATTGGATTATACAAACATTCCTGTAGGGCCACTTGCTATTAAAAATATGGCCGACATTTATCACTATGACAATACTGTTGCTACTATTAAAGTGACAGGCGCTCAAGCGATTGAATGGCTAGAGATGGCTGCAGGTATTTTTGCTACAATTGACCCGAATAAAACAGAAGAACAAAATATTATTGATCCAGAAGCACGTTCTTATAATTTTGATGTGTTAGATGGTTTAACATATCAAATTGATGTGACATCACCAGCTAAATATGATCGCCGTGGTAATCTTACTGATGAAAAGGCAAATCGTATTAAGAATGTACAATATAATGGTAAGCCAATTGATTTAAAACAAGAATTTATTATTATCACAAACAATTACCGTGTTGGTGGCTCATATGGGGCGACTTTCAAAAATGCTGACGGCTCCAATGTAACAAACTATGCTTATGAAAATCGTCAAGCTGTTGTTGATTATATTATGACTAATAAAACAATTAATCCTGCTGCGGATAATAACTGGTCATTTGTACCGTTCCCGGCAAATACAAAGGTGATTTACCAAACTGCAAAAGACGCACAAAAGTTTATTCCTGCAGATAGTGGTATTGAATTTTTAGGAGATACAGAATCAGGCTTTGCTAAATATTTAATTAAATAATGTAAAGCAAAGGAGAGTACGAATTATTCGTTACTCTCCTTTTTATGTCTAATAAAGTTTGATACCGTGTGCCTTGATAGGTTAACATTCCGCTATCGCCTTCAACTAGTTAACCATAGTCGTAGCCATTCACTTTTAGTTCAAGACCTCTCCATTCGTAATAGGAGGTATATGCCCCAGTATTATTTGAGCCACCGCGTATATTAGTACGTTTTGAAACAACCTTGGCAGGTACTGTTAAAATCAGCGAATGGTTATTTTTAGACCAACGATACTGCCAAAAACAATTAAAAAGATGATAGAAATATAAACAGACTCAAATGGTAAACCATGCTCAAACCATAGCAAATGTGTTCTTCCTTTCATTTAAGGTAGAAACTAGCATTAAAGAGGGTTTAGCTCAAGGTCTATGACAATGTCTATTTCGTCACTGATTAATACTCCGCCAGTTTCTAAAAACGTATTGTAGACTAAATTAAAATCACGACGATCGATTTGTGCTTTTGCTTGGAAGCCAAATACTTCTTGTGCCCATGGATTGACACCTTTCCCTGTATATACTGTTGTAAATACGATAGGCTTCGTTATGTTTTTGATTGTTAAATCTCCGTGAATCGCAAAATTTTTTTCACTTAGTTTATCAATATATGTAGAGGTAAATACTATTTTTGGATAGACGTCTGCATCAAAAAAGTCAGGAGACACGAGATGGACATCACGGTCATAATTTTTGGTAGAGACACTAGCCACAGCAATCGTAAAAGAAATGTTTGTATCTTGCATTTGCTCAATATTGGTGGCAACTATGTCAGCGTTGTACGATTCAAACGTACCATGAATTCGGGAAATCATCATATGTCGCACTGAAAAGCTAATTGTTGAATGACTGAAATCAATAGTGTATTTTTTCATTTAAAAACCCCCTAAAACAGCATTCTACAACGATGATAAAGTAAGTAATTGGTTTATTCAATAAATTTTTCATAATTGTGGAAGTGTTATCTTTGAAAAAAGTGTAATCTGTGAACATAATACGAAATGAATTTATATGAGGTAGTCATAAAATTGTCAACGTGTGCATTTTATTAATAGCAGTGTTATTACGCTTTTGCCCTATTAATGACAATATTGATGTATAAAGTTACTTTTTGTAATTAAATATATAAAAGTTAATTAATTATTTTACGTAAATAAGTTACTCCAAATTTACATTTACTGCAATAATCGTTACAATAGTTACATAGAGGTGAAAAATATGAATGAGACTACTTTATGTCCTCGTTTAGCAAAAGCGATGGATTTAATTGGAAAACGATGGACGGGTTTAATATTATATCAATTACTAGACGGGCCACAGCGTTTTAATGAAATTGAGTCTGCATTACCTGTCAGTGGACGCTTGTTATCAGAACGTTTAAAGGAGCTTGAAAAAGAGGGGCTTGTTGAACGAAAAGTATATTCTGAGGTGCCAGTTCGTGTTGAGTATTCATTAACAGATAAAGGTCGTGCACTAGAAGGTGCGATTCGCAATATAGAAACATGGGCAAGTAGTTGGCTTTAACATGAAATGTAATATTTGTGCCAAAAACGACACTTGGAATGATGGTCAATTTTCTTTATAATATTCATCATCTCTGCACAGGTCTTACCTGTCTTGTAATGTGAGATAAAAATACCCTTCATTTTACTTGTCAAATTGGGGT
Source organism: Lysinibacillus sp. (assembly GCF_032093475.1). NCBI lineage: Bacteria > Bacillati > Bacillota > Bacilli > Caryophanales > Bacillaceae > Lysinibacillus > Lysinibacillus sp. Next base: position 13,934 of record NZ_DAMDAY010000048.1, read on the forward strand.
TCTAAATCCATACTGGTGTAGAGTAAGAAGGACGTTAGAAAGGAATTAGCTCTCATGTCAAAAGAACAATGGGCGATGGATTTAGCAAAGAGCATTAATCCTGCCAATATTAAGTTAGATGAATCATTACAGCAATACACAATGACAAAATTAGGTGGCAAAGCAGATGTTTTTGTTCTTCCTGAATCAGAAGAAGAAGCAGCATCAGTTATTCGCTATGCATATATAAATAATATTCCTTTATTAATGTTAGGTAACGGATCTAATATGGTTGTTCGCGATGGCGGTCATAGAGGTATCGTTGTAACGTTTTCACGCTTAGATGAAATTCGAATTAACGGTGAGCATGTTTATGCACAAAGTGGCGCGCTGATCAAGGATGTATCAAAGCTATCTGCAAAAGCTTCTTTAACAGGTTTTGAATTTGCCTGCGGTATTCCTGGATCAATTGGAGGAGCAATGGCTATGAACGCAGGTGCATATGGCGGAGAAATTAAAGATATTATTATTTCGTCTAAGGTGTTAACGAAAGAAGGAGACATTTTAATATTATCTAAAGATGAGCTAGAGCTTGGTTATCGTCAAAGCATCATTGCCAAAAAGGGCTACTATGTATTGTCCTCTGAATTTCAATTAGCCGTAGGAGTGCAGGAGGAAATTGATGCGAAGATTGCTGATTTAACATTCCAGCGTGAATCAAAGCAGCCTTTAGAATATCCGTCAGCTGGAAGTGTTTTCAAACGCCCACCTGGTCATTTTGCAGGTAAGCTTATACAAGATAGTGGCTTGCAAGGTAAAGGGATAGGTGGAGCAGAAGTCTCTACCAAGCATGCCGGCTTTATTGTCAATAAAGGGAATGCCACTGCTTCTGACTATATTGAGACAATCCAAATGGTGCAACGTGTCGTGAAAGAGAAATTTGGTATTGAGTTAGAAACAGAGGTTAAAATTGTTGGTGATGATCTATAATATGACGCCCTTCGCAGAAGTCGGAGGGCGTTTTTCTTAGGAGTGAGGATGAATTGAAATTAATATCGTGGAATGTTAATGGAATACGAGCTTGCTTAGGAAAAGGCTTTTTGGAGTTTTTTAATCAGGTAGAAGCGGATTTCTTTTGTATTCAAGAAACTAAATGTCAAGCTGGACAAGTGGAACTGCCTCTCGATGGCTATGAACAGTATTGGAATTATGCACAGAAAAAAGGCTATTCTGGAACAGCTATATTTACCAAGCACACACCATTGTCTGTTAAGTATGGAGTAGGAGATGAAGATTCTCAGGATGAAGGTAGAATCATTACCTTGGAATATGAAGCGTTCTATTTAGTAAATGTTTATACGCCTAATGCACAACGGGACTTAGCAAGATTACCGCTGCGGTTAGAATGGGAAGACCGTTTAGCCTGCTATTTACAGGAGCTCAATAGCAAGAAGCCCGTAGTCTATTGTGGTGACCTCAATGTAGCACATACGGAAATTGATTTAAAAAATGCAAAGTCGAACATAGGAAACTCAGGATTTACATATGAAGAACGCGAAAAATTCTCAGAGCTATTAGCTAGTGGCTTTGTCGATTCCTTCCGATATAAGCATCCTGAAGAAACTGACCATTACACATGGTGGTCCTATATGAATAAAGTACGCGAACGTAATATTGGATGGCGTATTGATTATTTTATTGTGTCTGATCAGCTGAAGGAACAAATCGACGTAGCAACGATTCACCCTCATGTTATGGGCAGTGATCATTGTCCAATTGAATTGCAATTACATTTCTAGTTTTAAAAATCGTATTTTCTATAGAAAATACGATTTTTTTGCCGTTTTAGAAAGCCACTAAGGGTGTTTGATTGCATACACTCGAATGAAGAATTCACTCAAGAATGGGACTTAATATGCTGGGGGCTTACCATCAGGGAGAGAGTTCGGTCCACATGCAGAGGAAATCGCTCAAAAGAAGATGGAAAAGCACTCCAATGAGGATAACCTTCTGCTCAAAGAATGAGGGAAGGTGCTCCAATCGGTGGAGAAACCGCTCAAATGTGGTCAGAAAGCGCTCCAACTAGTGGAGAAAGCGCTCAAAGAATGAGGGAAAGTGCTCCAATCAGAGGAGAAACCGCTCAAAGGTGGTTGGAAGGCGCTCCAATCAGAGGAGAAACCGCTCAAAGAATGAGGGAAAGCGCTCCAATCGGGGGAGAATCCGCTCAAAGAATGAGGGAAAGCACTTCAACCGGTAGAAAAACCGCTCAAAGATCATGGCAACGCCCCATCAATAGAATCCCTCGCCCAAAATAGCTTCTATATGAAAATATCATTGCACGGTAGCCTTCATAATTCTTATTGTTTATACTATTCTAATAGCGAATAAATATAAAATTTTGTATTTATGGACTATTTTACATACATAACATACGGAAATTTGTAAAAAAATTGTTGATTAAGCTAAGTTTTAAGGGGTTGGGAAGGTAGTACAAGAATATAGTGCAAAGAGGGGGTATTAGATGGGGAAGAGAAAGTTTAAATGGAAAAAGTGGCTGCTTGTTATGGCTGGCATACTGGCAGCTGTAGTGATTGTAGCTTTTATTGGATTTACATGGTTTATGAATAAATCTAAGCCTGTAATTGATGGTGAGTTGGCTGTGGAGATTCTTGATCAGGATGTGACAGTTACAAGGGATGACAAGGGAGTTCCGCATATCTTTGCAAAAACAGATGCTGACTTATATCGTGCGCAAGGCTATGTTCAAGCACAAGATCGACTTTTTCAAATGGACTTAGCTAGAAGGCAGGCAAGTGGTCGATTGTCTGAAATTATTGGGGAAGCAACAGTTAATTCGGACAAACATTTCCGTACATTTAGTTTACGTGATGCAGCTGAAAAATCATTGGCAGCTTATGATGAAGAAAGTAAGCAAGTACTCGAATGGTATGCTGAAGGGGTAAATGCATTTATTGCACAGGCAAAGGAAAAAAACACATTAAGTTATGAATTTGCTTTGTTGGGTTATGAGCCAGAGGAGTGGACCGTCGTTGATTCCTTAACAATTGGTAAGTATATGGCTTATGACTTAGGAGGAAATTGGAATACATTAGCCTTCCGTCATTGGGCTTTACAAAACTTTGAAGAGGAAAAGGCGAAAGAATTATTTATCAAATATCCTAAAAATGCCTCATCTATCATCGAGGCTAACATAAAAAATCCTGTTGCAGTGGCAGGGCAATTCAATGCAGACTTGTTACCAAATGAGTTTAACGGTAGTAATAACTGGGTTGTAGCTGGTGATAAAACAAAATCAGGAACACCGATTTTAGCAGATGATCCACATCTAGGATTAAGCACGCCATCTATTTGGTATCAAATGCATCTCCAATCGCCGGAACAAAATGTTAGTGGTGTTATTTTTGCAGGGATTCCAGGTATTATTTTAGGCCATAATGATGAAATTGCATGGGGTGTTACGAATGTGGGTCCTGATGTTCAGGACTTATACATTGAAATACCAAATCCGGATGATCCAACACAGTTCCGATATGATGGTAAGTGGGAGCAAGCAGAGGTACGTGATGAATCTATCAAGGTGAAGGATGGAGAAACGGTAGACTTTGAAGTCGTTGTGACTCGTCACGGGCCCATTATGACAGATTTAGCATTCAAGGATACAGAGCCAACAGCACAATTTTCAATGCAATGGACGGCACTTCAATCTACAGCAGAACTGAGAGCGGTGCTTGGCTTTAATAAGGCGAAATCTTGGGGTGACTTTGAAAAAGCACTAGAGGATTTTAAGGCGCCAGCTCAAAACTTTGTTTTTGCATCAAAGGATGGCACTATAGCCTATAAAGCCAATGGTCAAATACCAATTCGTAAGCAAGGGGATGGTCAATTACCTGTTCCAGGTGATTCTAGCGAATATGGTTGGGAGGGCTTTATTCCTTGGGAGGAGCTACCAACTGTGGTGAATCCAAAAGAAGGCTTTATTGCAACAGCAAATAACCAAGTAATAGGAGAAGACTATCCATATCACATCACAGATTTCTGGGCTCAACCTTATCGTTTCGAGAGAATTAAGGAAGTGCTAGAGGCAAATGATTCTATCACCGTAGAGGATATGATGGCTTTACAAATGGATCAACATAACCTTTATGCAAGAGAGTTCTTACCCAATTTATTAACTTCTATAAAAGCTCAAGATCAGGATGGTAATTATGCAGAGATTATTGCTATGTTAGAGGATTGGGACATGGTGGATGCAAAAGAATCAGGTGCACCTCTCGTCTTCCATACACTTATGATAAAGCTACAAGAAGTATTGTTTAAAGATCAAATGCCAGAAGATATGTACAACATTATGTATGGGAAATTTAATATTACAGACCAGCTTTTACGAACAGCGTATGCAGGGGAGAAAAGCATTTGGATAGAGGAACAGGGTGGCGTGGATAAAGCAGTTTTCAAGGCACTCGAGCTCACAGTTGCCCAATTAGAGGATCAATTCGGTAAAAACGCTTCGAAGTGGCAGTGGGGGGATTTCCATCAGCTTACTTTTGATCACACATTAGGGAGCGCGTCCCCAATTCTTGCAGCCTATTTTAATGCTAAAAAGGTACCGATTGGCGGCTCCAAGGTTACGGTGCAGGCAGCAGACAATGATTTAGCTGGTAATGTGGATCACGGTGCATCTTGGCGCTTTGTCGTGGATGTCGGTGATCTAAGCTCCGCCTATCATATTGTCGGTCCAGGTCAAAGTGGACATGTAAAGTCTGATTGGTATCAAGACCAGGTACTTGATTGGGCGAAAGGGGAATATCATCAAACATTTGTGAAACAAGAAGAGATAAAAGGTAAAACATTGCAATTAAAGGCACAGTAATAAAAGATTAGCGTACTTATTAAGTGCGCTAATCTTTTTTTTCTTGATTCTGTAATTTTCTATATTGACTAGAAAATACAATGATATAAATCATTATCATTCAAATGCACATTTGAATATGATGGATTAATATGTTACATTGAATACAATCAAACGAATATTTGAATGAGGTGATAAAATGCCAAAGGAAATATGTGAAACGACACATGTAAACGAAGAAGCGGTTACAAGGGTACAGCAACAAATGCCAGATTTATCGGGTGTAGCAAAGTTTTTGAAAGCCTTATCTGATGAAACTAGACTTAAAATTGCCTATGCTTTAAAGGTAGAAGAGGAGTTATGTGTGTGTGATGTTGCTTCTATTATTGGTTCATCAGTTGCAACAGCATCACATCATTTACGTTATCTAAAAGACAATAATTTAGCAAAATCACACCGCAAAGGAAAGCAAGTGTATTACTCTTTAGCGGATGAGCATGTATACCAAATCGTAACAATTGCCTATGAACATGCGAAAGAGGGGATTGCGAATGGCAGCGACACCAACTAAACAAGAATACAGGCTACAAAATTTATCGTGCGCGAGTTGTGCTGCAAAGTTTGAGAAAAATGTAAAGGCTATTCCTGAGGTACAAGATGCACAAGTCAATTTTGGTGCTTCTAAAATAACTGTAGTTGGCTCTATTAGTGTGAATCAAATTGAAGAAGCCGGCGCATTTGATGGCATTAAGGTTACTCAGTCAGTGGCAAGAACACTCGAAAAATCCACACCATTTTACCGTAAAAAGGAAAATGTATTAGCAGGGATTTCTTTGTTCTTTGTTATTCTAGGCTACTTATTAGTTAATATGCGTGGGGAAACAAACCCACTTCCAATTACAATGTTTATCCTAGCTATCCTTGTGGGCGGTGTGGGTATTTTTAAAACGGGCTTTCGAAATCTAGCACGTTTTGAATTTGATATGAAGACTCTGATGACCATCGCTATCATTGGAGCTGCCATTATTGGTGAGTGGGAAGAAGCGGCAGTAGTCGTGTTTTTATTTGCTGTCAGTGAAGCATTAGAGGCGTATTCAATGGATAAAGCACGTCAATCAATCCGTCAGTTAATGGATATTGCTCCGCCAACAGCGATTATTAAAAGAGCCCACGGTGAGCATTTCCATGAGATTGAACTGCCTACTGAAGAAATTCAAATAGGGGATATTCTAATTGTTAAGCCAGGCCAAAAAATTGCGATGGACGGCATTGTCATTAGCGGTTTATCGGCAGTAAATCAAGCAGCCATTACAGGCGAATCGATTCCAGTTAATAAAACGGTAAATGATGAAGTTTTTGCAGGTACATTGAATGAGGAAGGTGCACTAGAAGTCCGTGTAACAAAGCGTGTTGAGGACACAACCATTGCTAAAATTATTCATCTTGTTGAAGAAGCACAGGCCGAAAAAGCTCCTTCACAGCAATTTGTTGATCGGTTTGCTAAATATTACACACCTGCCATTATGATCATTGCTTTTCTAGTAGCTATAATTCCACCTTTATTTGTAGGGGATTGGCAACACTGGATTTACCAAGGATTAGCCGTGCTAGTTGTAGGATGTCCATGTGCACTTGTTGTTTCTACTCCGGTTGCGATTGTCACTGCTATTGGAAACGCTGCAAGGCAAGGTGTTCTTATTAAAGGCGGTGTTTATTTAGAACAATTAGGTCATATTGAAGCGGTAGCCTTTGATAAAACGGGGACGTTAACTAAAGGGCAGCCTGCAGTAACAGACATTTTGACAACGGATGAACGGTCCGAGGATTATGTTTTGCAATTAGTGGCTGCGGTAGAAAAACAATCACAGCATCCTTTAGCAAAAGCTATTTTAAATACTTTGCATAATAAAAACTTACAAGAGCTAGTACCAACAGATTTTCAATCAGTAACTGGCAAAGGTGCCTATGCTACTGTAGACAGCCAGAGAATATATGTAGGTAGCCTGAAATGGGTGGCTACATTAGCTTCTGTTGATAAAAATATTGAAAACAAGGTTAAGAAACTTCAAGATCAGGGTAAAACAGTAGTAGCAGTTGTTTCCAATGATCAACTTATTGGCTTGATTGGAATTGCTGATCAATTGCGTCAAGAAAGTAAGGATGTCTTGCATAAATTAAATGCCTTAAAAGTAAAGCATATGGTGATGTTAACAGGTGATGCAGAGCCTACTGCACAAGCTATTGCTACAACATTAAAAATGACAGATGTGCGCGCTAGTTTATTACCAGAAGAAAAATTAATGGCGATTAAGGATTTACGTGCACAGTTTGGTGCAGTAGCAATGGTCGGGGATGGTGTAAACGATGCACCAGCATTGGCCACAGCGAATGTAGGAATTGCCATGGGAGGCGCAGGAACGGATGCTGCCCTTGAGACAGCTGATATTGCCCTAATGGGTGACGATTTAACAAAGCTGCCTTACACAATTGGCTTAAGCAGAAAAACATTACGGATCATTAAAGAGAATATTATATTTGCCCTAGCTTTAAAATTAATAGCGTTACTACTTGTCATCCCAGGATGGTTAACATTATGGATAGCCATTTTTGCTGATATGGGTGCTACGTTATTAGTGGTCTTTAATTCATTAAGACTAATAAGAGCAAAAAGTAGTAATTAAGGTATGTATCAATAGAAATAAGTAGGATATTAACCTTACTTTGACACTATACATTATATGTAAATAGATGCTACTAGTGATTCTTGAAAAAGACTTTTATTAAGGCTATTATAGTTTCAGGAGTAATGTAACAATTAAATATAAATGAGGCGAAAGTTTGAATATGTCAGATCCTATTTTAGTAAATGTTACAGAAGAAATTGTGCGTGGTTTAGTAAGCTTTTTACTACGAGGACCAGAATATCAAACATTTTGTAAATGCACAATCTGTGAATTCGACACGGTGGCACTTACACTCAACGCATTGCCAAGTAAGTATGTTACATCTATGGAAGCTAGAGATGAGGCATTTAAAGAAATGAATACTCCTGAAAGTATTGAGCGCATCAACAAAGAGATTATTCATGCGTTACATGTGGTAAATAAGTATCCTCGACACAAAGTAGAGCCTACTTCTTAATAGAAGGGGCTCTATTTAAGTTTTACAGCGAGTGTTTTTCTGGCATATGTATTTTCAGTTAACTTTTAAGCCAAGCTTGTAGTAAACTAGAGATAAGAAAAGGAAAGAGAGGGAAAAGGATATGCCAACACCAAGTATGGAGGACCATATCGAACAAATATATTTATTAATTGCCAACAAAGGATATGCACGTGTGTCTGACATCGCTGAAGCATTATCTGTTCTTCCTTCTTCTGTTACAAAAATGGTTCAAAAATTAGATAAAGATGGTTATTTAGTTTATGAAAAGTACCGTGGACTGACATTGACGCCTAAAGGAGAAAAGCTTGGAAAGCGTCTTGTGCAGCGCCATGAATTGCTCGAGCAGTTTTTACGGATGATTGGTGTGGATGAAGAGCGTATTTATGATGATGTTGAGGGAATTGAGCATCACTTAAGCTGGAATTCAATCGATCGTATTGCAGATCTTGTGCAAGTAATGGAAGAGAATCCAGACATCGTGAAAAAATTGGAAGCATCTAAGACACAGCACCATCTTTAAAATGATGGTGTGAAGGAAAGGAAGTCAATATGAACGAATTAAAATCGGGTGAAGTCGTTACGTTAACGGTATTAGAGCAACAAACATCGAAATGGATTTTAACAAATGGAGTTGAAGAACTACCTTTAAATGCTTCAGAGGTAACAGAGCCACTTACTGTAGGTGACCGCCTTGAAGTATTTTTATTTGTGGATCGCCGTGGCGATTTAGCTGCTACTACTGCTATTCCGTCTTTTACACAAGGTGAATATGGCTGGGCGCGCGTCTTGAAAGTGGTGGAGCGTGAAGGCGCATTTGTAGATATTGGTACATCACGTGAGGTTTTAGTAAAGGCAGAGGATCTACCTGCTATAAAAGAGTTATGGCCAGAACCAGGCGATCATTTATTTATGACATTGCGTACAGATCGTAATGGTGAGTTATTTGGACGTTTAGCAACGGAAGAAAAAATTTCGGAGCTTTACGAAGGTGCATTTGAAGATATGCACAATAAAAATATCCTAGCACGTCCGTACCGCTTGTTACCAGTGGGCTCATTTTTGCTAGGTGTAGAAATTCCTTACCGTATCTTTGTTCATGAATCGGAGCGCAATGCAGAGCCTCGACTAGGACAAGATGTCGTTGTTCGTATTATCGATGTAAAAGAAGATGGTTCAATGAATGCATCTCTTTTACCGAGAAAACATGAGCGTCTTTCAAATGACGCACAACAAATATTGAATTATCTACAAGGTGTGGGAGGTAAAATGCCATTTGGTGATAAATCATCTCCTGAAGAGATTCAAGACATGTTTAACATGAGTAAAGGTGCATTCAAACGTGCCTTAGGAACACTCATGAAGGCAGGTAAAGTAAAGCAAGAAAACGGCTGGACAGAAGAAGTTTAGTGAATATAAGTGGAAAAGCGACGAGAAACATCTTTGAAACCTTCTCGTCTTTTTTTCGTACTAATTATTGTATAATGACATACATTATACAGGCTAATTACGAGGTTTTAACGAAAGGGGTCACACGATTTGAAAAATACATGGATTAAAATACTAACAGCTACAATGTTGGTATTCGGAGTGATGGCACCAGCAACGGGGTTTGCATCTGATAATACGCCTCCGAAAGCAATTGATGAAAAACTAGGCGTACCTATTGTTGTGTATGGAGCCAATTTATCTGAGGATGAAAAAGAGTCAGTAAAGAAATCATTAAAAGTAAGTGAAGAACCTGAAATCGAAGAAATTACTGTGTCAGGTCAGGATCTGGTTAAATACATTAAAGATAGTAATTCAAGTTCTCGTATGTATTCTTCTGCTAAAATTACACGTCGGGATGCAGGAAAAGGTCTAGTGATCGAGATTGTGACACCATCCAATATAACGCAAGTTACATCAGAAATGTACGCGAATGCCATGCTAACAGCAGGGATTCAAGATGCAACAGTACAAGTAGCTGCACCGAAAGCTGTTACAGGTCATTCAGCGTTAGTAGGTATCTACAAGGCTTATGAGGTTACAACAGGTGAAACACTTGATATTGATCGTACAGATGTAGCAAATGAAGAATTATCAGTAGCAACATCCATTGCAGAATCGGCTGGGGTAGATGATGCAAAGGTTGCAGAATTATTGACAGAAATTAAAAAGCAAATTGCTGAATTAAAGCCAGCAACACGAGAGGACGTTGAAAAAATCGTCCAGGAGCAATTAAATAAGCTAGAAATCAACTTAAGTGAAAAGGATCGTCAATTGCTAGTGGATTTAATGGATAAAATCAGTAAGCTAGATATTGATTTTAGTAAATGGTCCGAACAATTAAATGATATTAGTAACACCATTCAAGAAAAATTCGGTTCCCTTATGGAAGATAAAGGATTCTGGGAAAGTGTGAAAAGTTTCTTTGCTAATTTAAAAGATACTATTTCTTCTTGGTTTAACTAACGATTTAATAGTAAAAGAATCTGTGATACTCACATACTAGAATGAGTGCACAGATTCTTTTTTGTTTAGGAGAGTTAGGAAGTTTTGTGAAAATATAAAAAGCTATGGTACTATGAATAAAAGGAGTGGTGAGAAATGGAATTCCAATTACAACAACTAGCGGAAAATAAGTTTGCATTTTTAAATGAGCAAGATGGGGAAAGACTAGCAGAAATTACATGGCAGCAAAATGGTCAAGTAATGGTAATGGATCACACATATGTATCAGATAAACTCCGAGGACAAGGTGTGGCTAAACAATTACTCGATCAGGCTGCATCCTATGCACGTGATAAAGGCTATAAAATGGAAGCTGTTTGTTCCTATGTTGTTGCAGCATTTGAAAAATCAGATGCATATAATGATGTGAAACAATAAAAAATAAGGCAATCTGCTTATGAGATAAGCGGATTGCCTTTTAATTTTTTGAGCAAATCATTTTAGCAGCTCCTTACAGTAAGATGACACTATAGATTAATACAGTTAAGAAGCCAGCTCCACCTATTAATGACGCCATATCTACCCAATCATACGCTAAGTCGAAATCTTTCATCCTAATCACTCTCCTGTTTTAGTATTAATTCATTAATTCCCTTTACTTGCCTTTTATAATCATAAGTAGTTACAAAATTATGATGAATGAAAAAAATGATGGTAAGAGACTCGATTTAAATAGAATCTAAGTGTAATTGTCTCCCATCATGGCAAGACGAAGAGTATAGAAATAGTGAAATGGTTACTAGATAACAAGGCAAGGTTTAGCTGTACATTGATATATATGCTAGAGGTTATAAAAAAATAATGTTTATTCTTTTAAGAATAGGGAAAAACTATACTACAGAGCTAGTTTCTATATTTTTAGGAGGTAATAAATCATGGCAAAACGAAAAGGAACAGGTGTTGTCATTGCAGGATTAGCAGGATTAGCAGCATCTTATTTTAGCAAAAAAGAGAATCGTGATAAAGCTTTAACAATGTTTAATGGTTTGAAAGCCAAATTAGAGTCATTTCTTACAGCAGGTCCTGAAATGCATGACAATATTGCGGAGCGTGTTTCAACAGAGGTTGCAACAGAGGCAGGCACCTCACCAACAAAGATTGCCTCAAATGAAATGGTAGCTGAAGGTGGAGGACATACAGGTGTCCATTTCTATAATGAAGAAATTCAAGAAAAAGAAAAATAACGAAAAAACCTTCTCATCTATGCGTGAGAAGGTCTTTTGTGTGGAAGTAGGATGACTCCCGCGAAGATTAGTAATACTATTCCCGTAAAGATAAAGCCGCTAATAATGCCCAGTGACAGCCAACCTAGTAAAGAGGAGCCAAGCACTACGCCAAGGGAGAAAAATGCATAGAAATAGCCGTATGCTTTTCCACGTACTTCAGCAGTTGTGGAGTCAATTAGTAGGGAATTTACTGAAGGGAATAGGAAACCGAATCCGATTCCATAGCAAGCCATCGCCATATATAGTAAAGAGCTAGAATCAGCCTGACTAATTAATAATTGGCTTATTCCCATTAAACCTATACCAAAGGACAATGTTTTGAGTGGTGAGACCTTATCAAATATACGGTTAGTTGGTAATAGAAAAACTAGGACAGCAATAATACCAAAGGTGCTCATTAAAGTTCCACTTAAACGCGAGTCAAATCCTAAAGATTGAACTTTAAGTGGGAGTAGGTAGGCAATAACACCTTGAGAAAACATTAAGAAGAATGCGCCTAAAAAGGCTTTTAATGTACCCGTGTTATTAAAAAATACACTGATCGAAATATATGTACTGGGTTCTGCTTTTTCTCTTTGTACCTGCTTTGTTTTCAACATAAAGAACGCTAGAATACCTAGCATAAGCATAGAGCTTGCCGTGATATTGAAAACGAATGGGACGCTTGTTCGACTTGCTAATATACCACTAAATGCAGGGCCGATAATTGCTGCAATCCCTACAAATGCGCCGGAAATAGCACTGCCCTTTCCCCTTTTTTCTTGTTCAGTAGCGTTTGCTAAAAAGGTAAAGGCAGCTGGAACTATAAAGCCTGCAACAAGTCCATGGATAAAACGTACAATTAAAAGAGCAATTGGTTCTTCTATTAAATTATATAGTGTTAGCGATAAACCTGTTGTCAGAAGACCTGTTATAAGGATGATAAAAGGTCCTTTACGATCTGTTAAAAATCCGGAAATGATATTACCAAAAGTGTTGGACAGCGAATACATACCTACAGCAAGACCTGTTAGGAATGCAGAGGCACCTAGAGATTCAGCGTATGTACTCATAACAGGCAACTGGGTAAAAAGATCGAAAAATGAAAAGAAAATAATGACATAGATAAATTTTTTCATAGTTCCTCCAATGAAATCGAGCAGTTTAGCAAGGTAGTTTCATATGGTCCTATTATAGCATTTTCCAATAAAAAAGAACGTCCAATAAGTTTGACTTATTAGACGTCCTAAAAAGTAGTGATTAAGCTTTTGCAACTTCTTTTTTCATTGTTTTGTTTTTAGCAAGGTTTACATGCCAAGAAAGTGCTTCTTCTAAAATATGAGGTGTTTGGTGGTTACCAGTTGCTTCAACTGCACGGTTGTAGTAATCCCATAATTGTTCTTTGTAATCTGGGTGTGCACAGTTTTCGATAATTAAAGGTACACGCTCTTTTGGAGCTAGACCACGTAAGTCAGCAATACCTTGCTCAGTTACGATTACATCTACATCATGCTCAGTGTGGTCAACGTGAGAAACCATAGGCACGATAGAAGAGATTGCTCCACCTTTTGCATATGATTTTGTGACAAAAATACCTAGACGTGCATTACGTGCGAAGTCACCTGAACCACCGATACCGTTCATCATACGAGTACCAGATACATGTGTTGAGTTTACGTTACCATAGATATCTAACTCAAGAGCAGTATTGATTGAGATTAATCCCAAACGACGGATAAGCTCTGGGTGGTTAGAAATTTCTTGTGGACGTAAGCAGATTTTGTCAGCATATTTTTCTAAATTGCCGTATACTTTTTTCTGCAATTCTTCAGTAAGTGTAATTGAAGTAGCAGCGGCAAATTTAACTTTACCTGCGTCAATCAAGTTAAATACAGCATCTTGTAGTACTTCAGATGCAACAACTAAATCTTCGAATTCTGAATCTGCAAAACCGTCTAATACGGCATTTGCTACAGAACCTACACCAGATTGTAGTGGCATTAATTGTTTTGTTAAACGACCCGCTTTAATTTCATCACGGAAGAAGTCTAATAGAATGTTTGCCATTGTTTGTGTTTCTTCATCTGGTGGTACGATTAATGAAGGCGCATCTGGCTCTTCAGAAATAACAATTGCTTTAATTTTTGCTGGATCAACTTTGATACCAATATCACCAAGGCGCTGCATAGCATCTGTCATTGGGATAGCTTCACGGTTACCTTGTTCACCAGGTACATAAATATCGTGGATACCGATTAACGCTTCTGGATGAGAAATGTTTAACTCGATAATAATATTTTCAGCATATTCTGCGAAGATTGGTGAGTTACCTACAGAGTTTGTTGGAATGATAAATCCATCTTCAGTAATAGCAACTGCTTCAAGAATTAGATATTTAATTGGTCCTATAATTCCTTGGCGCACTAGCTCAGCATTATGTGAAAGATGAGCATCTACATAAAGCACATCTCCTGAGTTAATTAAATTACGGATACCCGCGTCACCTAGGAAT
>NZ_DAMDAY010000049.1:0-3304 GCF_032093475.1 Lysinibacillus sp.
ATAATTGTGTGACAGCCCTCGTTTTTTTTCGAAGGTTCGCACAAACACATATTTGCGTATAATCAATGTTTTTTAGTTGGTTCTTCATGGTCAGTACTCCTTTTAAGGGATTCTACTAATTGTAAGTATACACCTTAGAGGTGGAAATTACTTCTTGACAGCTATATGAGCGGCAGTTATTATCATTGTACATGTATATACATATAATTGGTAGGACATGAAAAAGAACCTATGGCAAGGGAGGCTGCGTCCTTTTCAGGGAGCCTACGATGTACCTTATGTTTAACGCTAGTTCACAAGGGTTTTCTTTAGCTTTCCAACTAGCGGGCTGAAGCGGCAAGTAAGTAGCATAGAATGGAAAGCCTTTTTCACCTATCCCATTAGAGAATGTTATTTTTTTTACTACCATAAAACATGTATATACATGTTTTTAGTGCCACTCATATGAAAAGTAGGTGTTTGGATGAAGCGTGTTCATTATAGCTGGTTTATTTTAGTTGTCACATTTTTCTCGATTATTGTGGCAGGTATTACATTGTCATCCTCTGGCGTTTTTATCAATCCTCTTGAAAAGGAATTTCAATGGGAGCGGTCAACTATTGCCCTAGCCTTCGCCATAAGTCTATTTTTATATGGTATATCAGGGCCATTTATGGCGGCATTGCTTGAAGTTATTGGCTTAAAGAAAATGATGCTAAGCACGATGGCTACGTTAATTGTAGGGATCACTTTGACATTTTTGATGAATCAATCATGGCAGTTAATTGTGATTTGGGGTGGCATCATCGGCCTTGGTGCAAGCCTTTTTTTAACGGTCCTTAGTCCCTATGTAGCTAATCATTGGTTTGTCAAACGCAGGGGGTTAGCAGTTGGTATATTAACGGCTAGTACAGCTACAGGACAATTAATTCTACTACCAGTGCTAGCCATGATCATTGAACATTATTCTTGGCGCTGGGCAATGGGGTTAATTCTTCTTCTAAGTACGTTGATGTTCACCTTGATTGCTATTTTTATTAAAAATAAGCCTCAGGATGTGGGGCTAAACCCATATGGACAAGAGGAGTTTATTGAAGAACAGACAGTGCAGCAGAAGAAAAATCCGATTCATATTGCGTTTAACGGTTTACTAGAGGCGGTTAAGATTAAAGCCTTTTGGCTATTAGCAGGAAGCTTCTTTATATGTGGACTTTCAACGAGCGGCTTGATCGGGACTCATTTTGTTTCGTATTGTATTAGTTTTGGCGTTCCTTTAGTCACCGCTGCATCACTCTTATCATTTATGGGTGTGTTTAACTTACTAGGGACGACTGCCTCAGGCTGGCTATCAGATCGCTTCGATAATCGTTGGCTGTTATTTTGGTATTACTTGTTACGGGGAGCTTCCTTATTATTACTCCCTTATGCATTATCACAAGGTTCTGTTATTTTACTGACGATATTCACTATCTTTTATGGACTCGATTGGATTGCCACAGTACCACCAACGATCAGTATTACACGACAAATTTTTGGTATGCAAAAAAGTAGTATTATTTACGGATGGATATTTGCCTCACATCAAGCAGGAGCTGCTGTTGCTGCATATGGTGGTGGATTGATCTATCAATTTTTTAATTCCTATACATGGGCTTTTTTCCTTGCGGGTATATTCTGTGCCATGGCTAGCCTGTTCGTTATCATTGTCAAAAAACAAACACCACAGCATGTATAATAAACGAAAAAAGTTGAACCTCAACATAACAGGTTCAACTTTTTTTAAAATCCTTTGACATGAATCAAACAAAAGTTTATAATGTAAACAAATATAATAAAAGGTGATGCTATGAATGAAAGAGAACAGGCGGTGCTTGCTTTAATTCGCCAAAATCCGTTTATGTCTCAGCAAGAGATGGCAGATGCAATGAATCTTTCACGTCCAGTGCTTGCTAATTTAGTGTCTAGTTTAACAAAGCAAGGAAAAATTGTAGGTCGTGCATATATTTTACCCGAGGAAAATGAAATTATTTGCATCGGGGGAGCCAATTTAGACCGAAAATTCCACGTGAAAGGCAATGTTCAATTTGGGACATCTAACCCTGCTAGCTCTTCTTTTAGTGTTGGTGGTGTTGGTAGAAACATTGCTGAAAATTTAGGCAGATTAAACCATCAAGTGACATTGCTGACAACGGCTGGGAAAGATGCTGATTGGCAAGTCATCCAAGAAGCTTCGGAATCCTTTATGAACCTACGTTATGTGGAGCAGCTAGCAGAGGCTTCAACGGGTTCTTATACAGCCATTATGGATGAGCAAGGGGAGCTAGCATTAGCTGTAGCCAATATGGAAGTGTATGATCTACTATTACCTAGCTTATTGAAAAAGCATGAAACAATGTTAGTCAACGCAGGCTGCTTTATTCTGGATTTAAATTGTCCAAAAGAAACAGTAGCCTATATCCAACAAGTAGCCGTTGCTCGTAATATCCCACTTGTCATTGTGCCGGTATCTTCACCGAAAATGAATCGACTACCTGAAACATTACAAGGAGTAACATGGTTTATTTGTAACACGGATGAAGCGGAAACAATTGTTGGACATAAAATTGAAAACGCTACCCATTATGAAAAAGCTTTACAACAGCTCCTGCAGCTAGGTGCCGAACATGTCATTATTACAGCAGGCAGCAAGGGTGTATATGCAGCATCTACTACCATTGCTCCAAGTCATTTTGCTGCCAAAGTGATAGAAAAAATTGAAGATGTTACAGGAGCAGGAGATGCCTTTGTCAGCGCAGTCATACATAGCTGGTTGACAGGACAATCCTTTGCGACAAGCATTGATGCTGGCTTAACAAATGCTAAAAATACTTTGGCATCTCCCTATACAGTAAGACCAGAATTATCCGTAGATTTGTTAACAAGTGAAATGGAGGAATAACAACATGAAAGAATTCATCGTATTATCAGAAGAAGTAAAAGCAGGACAAGCAAAAGGTCTACCAATCGTTGCATTAGAATCAACAATTATTTCACACGGTATGCCATACCCACAAAACGTGCAAACTGCGCGTGAGGTAGAGCAAATTATTCGTGATAACGGAGCAGTACCTGCAACAATTGCATTAATTGATGGAAAAATTAAAATTGGTCTATCTGATGAAGAACTTGAAATGTTCGGGAATGCACAAGGTGTTGCAAAAGCATCTCGCCGTGATTTAGGTTACCTACTTGCAACGAAAAAATTAGGTGCTACTACAGTTGCAGCTACGATGATCTGTGCAGAGCTTGCAGGCATTGAAATCTTTGTTACTGGAGGTATTGGCGG
>NZ_DAMDAY010000049.1:3314-27905 GCF_032093475.1 Lysinibacillus sp.
GCGGTGTTCACCGTGGTGCTGAAACAACAATGGATATCTCTGCAGACTTAGAGGAATTAGCACAAACAAATGTTGCTGTTATCTGTGCAGGAGCAAAATCTATTTTAGATATCGGTCTTACACTAGAATACCTTGAAACAAAAGGTGTGCCTGTTGTAGGTTACGGAACAGATGAACTGCCAGCATTCTATACACGTCAAAGTGGCTTTGATGTAAACTTCCAATTGGATACGCCAGAAGAAATTGCTGCAATGCTATCTGCGAAATGGCAATTAGGATTAAAAGGCGGCGCTGTTATTGCAAATCCAATTCCTGAAGCTGAAGCATTAGAGCATACATTTATTACTAACATTATTGAAAAAGCTTTAGTAGAAGCTGAAGAAAATGGTATTCAAGGTAAAAATGTTACACCATTCTTACTAGGTAAAGTGAAAGAATTGACAGAAGGTAAAAGTCTTGATGCCAACATTGCATTAGTGAAAAACAATGCAGTAGTAGGCGCGAAAATTGCTGTAGCTTACAACCAATTACACTAATCCTCTTGTCGAAACAAGGACCCTTTGTGGCGCATATCGTCACAAGGGTCTTTTTTATTAAAAAAGAGATTATTTTTTCCATTTTTCAAGCTGTTCACGAGATTAACTAAACTAAATGATACAGTCTCTTTACAATAGACCATAATATTTTATACAATTAAGTTTATATCTAATCTGAAAAATTTGACGAGCAAGGTGGACATGTTATGGCGAAAGAGCAAATTTTGACTCCTGAGGACGTTTTTGAGTTAGTCAAATCCTACATGAATGATGAAAATGTCGCATTCGTGAAAAAAGCATATGAATTAGCAAGGGATGCTCATATTGAGCAATTCCGTAGCTCTGGTGAACCGTATATTATTCACCCAGTACAAGTAGCAGGTATTTTAGCTGAATTACAAATGGACCCGGAAACTGTAGCGGCAGGTTTTTTACATGATGTTGTCGAAGATACAGATTTTACGCGGGATGATTTGGTACGGGAATTTGGCGAGGAAGTAGCAGTGCTAGTTGATGGTGTTACTAAACTGGGGAAAATTAAATATTTATCTAAAGAGGCGCAGCAAGCAGAGAATCATCGGAAAATGTTTGTAGCGATGGCACAGGATATCCGTGTCATCTTAATCAAGCTAGCAGACCGTCTTCATAATATGCGTACACTTAAGCATTTACCTGCTGAAAAGCAACGACGTATTTCCAAAGAGACATTAGAGATCTTTGCACCACTTGCACATCGCCTAGGAATTTCAACAGTCAAATGGGAGCTTGAAGATACAGCACTTCGCTATTTAAACCCACAGCAATATTATCGTATTGTCAGTTTGATGAAGAAAAAGCGTGATGAACGTGAGGCTTATTTAGAGAATGTCATGGCTGAGATGAAGTCACAGCTGAATGAGGTAGAAATCGAAGCAGATGTCTATGGTCGTCCAAAGCACATATATAGTATTTATCGAAAAATGGTGCTACAAAAGAAACAATTTAATGAAATTTATGATTTGCTAGCCATTCGTGTACTTGTAGATAGTATTAAAGATTGCTATGCCGTCTTAGGTATTGTGCATACATTATGGAAACCGATGCCAGGCCGTTTTAAAGATTATATTGCCATGCCAAAACAAAACCTGTATCAATCTTTGCATACAACTGTTATTGGACCCTATGGTGATCCACTAGAGGTGCAGATTCGCACAAAGGAAATGCACAAGATTGCAGAGTACGGGATTGCTGCACACTGGGCGTATAAAGAAGGCAAAAAGGTCGACCATCAAAAGCAAAATGTCGACCAAAAGCTAACATGGTTCCGTGAAATTTTAGAATTCCAAAATGAATCTTCCAACGCAGAAGAGTTTATGGAATCCTTAAAGTTTGATTTATTTTCCGATATGGTGTACGTCTTTACACCTGAGGGCGATGTCATTGAATTGCCAGCTGGTTCTGTGCCGATCGATTTCGCGTATCGTGTACATTCTGAAGTCGGAAATCGTACGATTGGAGCCAAAATTAATGGGAAAATGGTACCTCTTGATACACCACTAAAAACGGGAGATATCATTGAAATTTTAACTTCTAAGCAATCCTTTGGCCCGAGCCGCGATTGGTTAAAGATAGCGCAATCCTCCCAGGCGAAAAATAAGATTAAGCAATTCTTTAAACGACATCTACGTGAAGAGAATATTATCAAAGGTAAAGAGATGATCGAAAAAGAAATCCGTGCACAGGATTTCGATTTAAAGGAAACAATGTCATCAGAAAACCTCAAACGAGTGTGTGATAAATTTAATTATACGAACGAAGAAGACTTGTATGCGGCAGTTGGTGTAAACGGTATAACAGCACAGCAAGTAGTCAATCGTTTAGCGGAAAAACGCCGTAAAGAGCGTGAGCAGGAAGAAGCTTTAGAGAAAATCGAACAAAAAATGAAAAATCCAATTCCGCAAAAACGTACGGAATCTGGTGTCATTGTAAAGGGCATTGATAATATGCTTATTCGACTTTCACGTTGTTGTACACCTGTTCCTGGAGATGAAATTGTAGGCTTTATCACAAAGGGGAGAGGTGTGTCTGTGCACCGTGCGGACTGTCCAAATATTCAAATCGAGGATGAGCAGGAGCGCTTAATTGAGGTGGAATGGGAGCATGGTGTCATTCCAGAGAAAAAAGAATATCCAGTCGATATCGAAGTATCAGCTTTCGATAGACCAGGTATTTTAAATGAGATCATGCAAATTGTTAGTGAAACAAAAACGAATATTTTAGCAGTCAGTGGTCGTGCTGATCGCGATAAGATGGCGACAATTCATTTAACTATTTCGATCTCAAATATTTCTCATTTGCATAAAGTTGTGGAACGAATTAAACAAACACCTGATATTTATTCGGTGCAACGGGTCATTAATTAATGGTAAGCAACAACATAGAATTGGGGTTTTAATGCATGAAAGTAGTATTACAGCGCAGTAAAGCTGCCTCTGTAACAGTAGACGGAGCTGTCACAGGAGCAATTGATAGTGGCTACGTTCTTCTAGTGGGTATTACACATGAAGATTCACAGGAGGATGTCCTTTATTTAGCGAAAAAAATAGCCAATTTACGCCTTTGGGAAGATGCTGATGGCAAAATGAACCATTCCATTTTAGAGCATGGAGGCGCTATTTTGTCCGTCTCACAATTTACGTTATATGGGGATGCCAAAAAAGGGAATCGACCAAGTTTCACAAGTGCAGCTAGACCAGAAGTAGCCGAACCGCTGTGGGAAGCTTTTAATCAAGCACTGCGAGAGCATGGCTTACATGTGGAAACAGGTGTTTTTGGTGCGATGATGGATGTTGCACTAATTAATGATGGTCCAGTCACAATACTTCTAGAGTCAAAATAATGGTACATTTCCTATAATTCCTTCATATACTAAAGAGTATGGTTAGTTTTATAGGAAGGGGTGTCTACACATGGCACAGATGGGGAGTATATCCAATCCATATTTATACGAAACTTTTAAAATGATGATTGGTCAGGCAGTTGTCGTGCAAACAGAAAAAAATATTCAGCAAGGTATTTTATTATCCATACTACCTGACCATTTAATCCTAGAGATTAGTCGTACGCCTTACTTCATTCCAATGGAGGAGATTGTATGGGTAACGCTGGAAGCTACAAGAAAATAAGTATGTATGAACCTTCTCAACATAATAGTTGATAGAAGGTTTTTTTTTATATATTTACGGTATAATGATTAAAATTATCGGAATATTGTGCGTATTAAAGGAGCTGAGCATTTTGAAAACAATAGGGATTCTAGGTTCATTATTTTTCTGGAATAATATAAAAGAACATTTCACGTTGTTTCCACAAGTACAATTTATTCATTTTCCCTATACTTCACCAGATCAATGTGTAAATCTTTTTGATGAAGCTGCATCTTGTTCGGATATATTACTATTTGCTGGATCGATTCCCTATTATTACTGCTATGAAAAAATAAAAGCATCGCACATCCAAGCAGTGTTTATCCCTTTTGATGAATTGACACTAGCACTATCGTTATTATCCTTACAACATCATGAAAAGGTGGATTTATCCCAGCTATCGATCGATGTACCTAAGCAGAATAGTCTTCATCAGGTAATGATGGAAGCCGGTATTCCATCTACTGACGTCTATGTAAAAGATTACGAATGGGTTTATGATCAACCAGAAAAAATCACAAAGCTCAATGTGAATGATTTTATTCACTTTCATAAGGAATTATATAAAGCAGGGAAAACCACTTTAGCGCTTACTAGTTTACACGCAGTTTTTGTTGAGTTACAAAGATTAGGTATACCTTCGAAGTACATGGTTGAAAGCAAACAAACATTCATAATGACAATTAATTCAGCGCTTGAAGCTTATCAGCATACAATGTTGACTTCGTCGCAAATAGCTGTCGTTTCTATTTGTAGTAAACAAAAGTTGATGGATGAACAACAACTATTTGTAAAGTCGTTAGAAAATATTTGCAAGCGTTTTCAGGCAAGAATCACGCAAGCCCAACAGGAGCCTTATTTAATCATTTCTACTAGAGGGGTAATTGAACAACTTGAACCTGCTTATTTAAGATCATTAATTGAACAGTGTGAACGACAATTTAAAACCACTTTTACGATTGGCATTGGCTATGGATATTCATTACATGAAGCAGAAACTCATTCTTCCCAAGCTTTATTTTTCACGTCCAAATGGAGAGATGCATCGACCGTCATTTGTTTAGTAGATGCAGAGAATAAGTTACATGAACAATTATTTGAACATAATAATCAAATTGCATTAAGTAGCCATCATAAAGCCATTTTAGAGATGGCTGAAAAGGTGAAAATGAGTGCTAAAAATTTAAATGTTATGAAGCAATTTATCACAGTTACTAATAATCGCCCATTTTCAGCTACGGAATTAGCGCAATATATGAATCTGTCACGTCGATCTGCTGAACGCATTATTAATCGATTAATCGAGCATGATTACTTTAAGTTAGTAGGAGAGGAGCAACCTTATCATCAAGGCCGTCCGCGAAAGCTTTATAAGGCAACAAACTATTGGACATTCTGAAATAATAGAAAATTAATACTTTACAATAAATTTGAACTCATGTATATTTATTCTCAATTAACGACATATAACGACAACATTGTTCCGATGTCTAAATCTATGAAAAGGAGAGTGAATTTATGGAAAATGAACAGAATGTTAAAAAGAGAAGTTGGCTCAAAGTACCTCATACATATACCATTATTTTTGCTATTATTTTTTTAGCAGGTATTGCAAGCTATATTATTCCGGCGGGTGAGTTTGACCGTGTAGAGGATGAGGAAGGGCGAATGCTCGTTGTAGATGGAAGCTATCATCATATTGAGAGTGATCCAGTTTCATTTTTCGAAATGTTTACAGCGATTCCAATGGGGCTTGAAAAAGGAGCTCAAATTATTTTCTATATTTTCTTAGTCAGCGGTGTTTTTGGCATTATCCGTTCAACAGGTGCCATTGAAGCTGGTGTCTATAAAGGTGTAAAAGCGCTAGAGGGAAGAGAAAAATTACTCATTCCATTATCGATGATCTTGTTCTCTGTTGGCGGTTTTACAATGGGGATGGCAGAAGAAACAATTATTTTCGTACCGATTGGTGTAGCGATTGCTCGTGCAATGGGCTTTGATGCTGTAACAGGGACAGCTATGATTACTCTTGGTGCAGCTAGTGGATTTTTTGGAGGTATGCTTAATCCCTTTACAGTAGGTGTTGCGCAATCATTAGCAGATGTACCGCTATTTTCTGGAATAGGTTTCCGTGCAGTTGTCTATATTTTTGTTCTAGGTTTTGCCATATTTTATGTGTCTCGCTATGCTTTTAAAGTAAAAAAGAATCCACAAGCAAGTGTTATTTATGACATTGAGCAAAAGGCTAAATCTACTGTATCCGAAATTGACATTCCTACATTAACAGGTAAGCATAAATTTGTATTTATTGTGATGGCTTGCGGAATTGGCTTTAATATTTATGGTGTCTTTAATTGGGGCTGGTTCCTAACACAATTAACAGCATCCTTTTTAATTATGGGGTTAATTGCGGGGCTAATTGGCGGTTTAAAACCTGCGACTATTTTTGATTCCTTTATTGATGGGGCAAAAGCTGTAACGTTCGGTGCCTTAATTGTAGGCTTTGCCCGTGCAATCACGGTTGTGTTAGAGCAAGGAAAAATTATTGATACGATTGTTTATGCAGCATCAGAAACCATTGGCCATTTACCACATGCTATTAGCGCAATTGGCATGTTATTTATCCAAGCACTTTTGAATTTATTTATTTCATCAGGTAGTGGACAGGCAGCAGCAACAATGCCAATTATGATTCCAATTACTGATTTATTAGGATTGGAACGTCAAGTGGCTGTGTTAGCCTTTCAATATGGGGATTCCTTAACAAATTCTATTATTCCTACTTCATCTGCGCTAATGGCGTATTTAGCTGTAGCAGGTATCCCATATGAAAAGTGGATCAAATTTATTTGGAAGATGATACTTGGTTGGGCAGTGATTGCATGTCTTGCATTGATTGCTGCAGTAGCAATAGGGATCACTTAAAACGTGAAAAAAGCTGTGGAAGATTATTCTTTCCACAGCTTTTTGTTTATTCCTCTTGCTTATTAAAATAGTTGAGTATACCTTGATAAATACCGAGAGTTGCCTGCTCACGGAACTTTGCTGTCGTGATGACTCGCTCCTCGCTTGAATTACTCAAGAAGCCTAACTCAATAAGTACAGCCTTTTGACGATTTTCTCGTAGTACTAAATAGTTACCTTGCTGTGTCCCACGATCTCTCAATTCTAATTTACCTGAAAGGCCATCATGGATCGCTTCAGCAAGTCCTTTTTGATTACTATTCATATAATAGGATGTGAAGCCGTTAATAGAGCTGTCGTCTGTTGCATCATAATGAAGACTAATAAAGGCATCTGCCTCATATTGATGGGCAATGGATACACGCTTACGTAGAGCTACATATTCATCTGATTCCCTCGTCATGACCACATTTGCACCAGCAGCACTTAATTTAGAAGCAAGTAGAGTAGCTGTTTTCAAAGTAATGCCTTTTTCCTCTGTACCACGCTGCCCTGTTGTTCCATGATCATTCCCACCATGTCCTGCATCCACAACAATCGTCAGTCCATTTAAAGTTCCTTTTTTACGAGGTTCTTCTTTATCCTTTTGAGGTATTGTTGCTTTATTTGAACTTGTTGTTACTACCCAGTTCGCGACAAATGCCGTTTTTTCATCATCTAATTGTATTTCATAAAAATCATTCTTCACGCCGACAATCGGGTAATTAATGCCAGCATCGACACGTTCAACAACTTCAGCATCTGTTGACGCATCTGTTCGTAGGTTTGTCCCATTATAAATAATCGTAACAGACTCCAACTCTTTAGAAGAGGAAGTTTTGGAAGTACTCTTCACTTTATTAGAGAATGTACCGTAAAAACTATAGACCCATCCTGTTTTTTTATCATTGTACTGTATTTGTACCCAATTATGTTCTTGAGCCAGTACTTTAAAGGCTTGCCCTTTTGTCACAGTACCAACTTTTTTAGTATTTAAATCAGGTTTTTTACGGACATTTAGAACGTCCACTAAGATTGTAAAAGTAGTATCCTTGTTTACTGGTGTTGTAGTAGTAGTTACTTCTACTGCATCTTCTTTTGGTTCTGTTTCTTTTTTAGGATTATCGTTTATCGTGACATAATCCTTTGAAACCCATCCAGTTTGTCCATTCCAATCAATTTTGGCCCATTCACTATTTTCTTCAATGAGGTTTGCTTGGTTGCCCGTCGAAAGTTGCCCAAGCACTGCTGATGAGATATCTGGCTCTGTTCGAATATTTAAACGGTCAACTTGTGCGATGACAGTTTTATCTAAGGCTTGTTTAGCATTTGTAGGAGCTGTCAGCCAAGAGGCAACCCATCCTTCGTAGTTACCTGTTTTTACTTGAATCCAATCCCCTTCACGACCAATTGAGGATAAAGGATCACCTTCTTCTAATGTCGTAATGATAGGATAAGACAAACCAGGACCCTCACGTAAATGAAGAATTGTTCCAGCGACTTTTAGATCACTAGTGTCAGCGGAAGCTTTTTGAACAAAGTTCTTATTTGGCATCGCAATAGTTACCATTAGTATGAAGATCATTATACTATGTAAAATTTTTGTCCTCATCAGATTCCTCCTATTCCTTGTGCTATTTTACCATGCTTTTGTATAAAAATTCGTGGTAAAAAGGTAATGGAATTTGTCATTTTCATTGCTGTTTGATGAAAAATATAAAAATAGTTGACATTGGCTTGGCTAGTGACTAACATAAAGGGTAATCGAAAAATGATTAATCGCTTATGACCAAGCAAGTAGCGTGTACCTCTATTGGAAAAGAGAGGGGAAGACTTAGGCTGCAATCTTTCCTACAAATATGTATGATGCGAATAACACTTGAGAGGCTTTTTTCTGAAAAGCAGCAATGCCTATTAGGAAAAAACGGAATCGGCCGTTATCCGATTATGAGGAGGACACAGATTTATATTTTGTGTCAACTAGGGTGGAACCGCGGAAGCTTATACAGCTCTCGTCCCTTGCAATGGCAAGGAGACGAGGGCTTTTTTGTTGTCTAAAAAGCAATCGACCCTGCTGAAAATGGGGTGAATTCTGCGCTATGTGGAAGATGCTTCACTGAACAGCAAGAAAAATAGCTCCAACTGGTGAGCGGAGTGCTTAATCAAGGGTGGAAGCCGCTCCAAATGGAGAGGAAAGCGCTCAAAGAAGGACCGAAGCCGCTCCAAATGGAGAGGAAAGCGCTCAAAGAAGGACCGAAGCTGCTCCAAGTGGAGAGGAAAGTGCTCAAAGAAAGCTCGAAGCCGCTCCAAGTGGAATGACAGCTGCTCAATCATAAGCAATCAATATAGGAGGGAAATTACATGAGTTTTAAAGTGCCACGAGGAACACAAGATATTTTGCCAGGTCAATCTGAAAAATGGCAAAAGGTTGAAGCGATTATTCGTGATATTTGCCGTGTGTATCGCTATAACGAAATTCGTACACCGATTTTCGAACAGACAGATTTATTTGCACGTGGTGTTGGTGAAACAACGGATGTTGTGCAAAAGGAAATGTATACATTTGAAGATCGCGGGGGGCGTTCGTTAACATTGCGTCCTGAAAATACAGCTGGAGTTGTCCGTGCGTATGTAGAACATAAAATGTTTGGTGCCCCAGACCAACCTGTTAAACTTTCTTATTTAGGACCTATGTTCCGCTATGAGCGCCAACAAGCCGGTCGCTACCGTCAATTCGTGCAATTCGGTGTAGAGGCAATCGGTTCAGCAGATCCTGCCATTGATGCAGAAGTTATCGCTCTTGCGATGGATGTTTATGAATCAGCGGGCTTAAAGGATTTGAAATTGGTCATCAATTCACTTGGTGACAAAGAAACTCGTGATACGCATCGTACAGCATTATTACAACATTTTGAGCCACATATAGAGGAGTTTTGCTCCGATTGTCAAAATCGTTTACAAAAAAATCCATTGCGAATCTTAGATTGCAAGGTAGATCGCGAGCATCCATTAATGCAAACGGCTCCAGCATTGACAGATTTCCTAACTAAGGAATCAGCTGCCTATTTTGCTCAAGTGAAAGCGTATTTGGATACATTGGGCATTACGTATGAAGTTGATCCAAATCTTGTGCGTGGACTTGATTATTACAATCATACGACATTCGAAATTATGTCGACTGCTTCTGGCTTTGGTGCTATTACAACACTTTGTGGTGGTGGACGCTACAATGGTCTCGTACAAGAAATTGGAGGGCCAGATGTGCCAGGTATTGGATTCGCACTAAGTATTGAACGCTTATTATTAGCGCTTGAGGCAGAAGGTGTGGAATTAGATACGGCTGCTGGACTAGATGTTTATATTATTGCAATGGGCGATGAGGCGAAACAAAAGGCTGTAGAGTTAACTAGTACGTTCCGCGCAAAAGGCCTTGCCACAGAAATGGATTATTTAGATCGAAAAATGAAGGCACAAATGAAATCAGCGGACCGCCTAGGGGCGAAGTTTACGATTGTCCTTGGTGAAACGGAGCTGGAAGAGCAAGCAGCAGCAGTGAAGCATATGGAATCTGGTGAGCAGCATAAGGTTGCATTTTCAGAATTAGTGAACTATTTATCTCAACAATCCTAAAAGACATGGCATTTCTCGTTAAATGCTACATAAAAAGAAGATATTTTGGAGGAATTTAACAATGGCTACAAGAACACATGCTAGTAACGAACTTTCAGAAGCGTTACAAGGCGAAAAAGTCGTATTAAAAGGTTGGGTACAGCGTCGTCGCGACCTTGGTGGTTTAATCTTTATTGATTTACGTGACCGTACAGGTATTACTCAGGTTGTTTTTAGTCCAGACGTTGCAGAAGCACATGCTTTAGCGGATAAAGTGCGTAGTGAATATGTAATTGAAGTGGAAGGAACGGTTATCCTTCGTACAGAGGACCAAATCAATCCAAATGTGCCGAACGGTAAAATTGAAGTAGAAGCTACAAAATTGGTTGTCATTAATACGGCCAAAACAACGCCATTCCAAATAGAAGATCGTACAGACGTGTCAGAAGATCTACGTTTAAAATATCGCTATTTGGACTTACGTCGTCCAGTGATGTTCGATACCTTTAAAATGCGCTCTGATGTTACACGTACAATTCGTAACTTCCTACAAAATGAAGGCTTCTTAGAAGTTGAAACACCAATTTTAACAAAGTCAACGCCAGAAGGTGCTCGTGATTATTTAGTGCCATCACGTGTACATGAAGGTGAATTTTATGCTTTACCACAATCACCACAGTTATTTAAACAGTTATTAATGGTTGCTGGCTTTGAAAAGTATTTCCAAATTGCACGTTGTTTCCGTGATGAAGATTTACGTGCTGACCGTCAACCAGAGTTTACACAGGTAGACATTGAAACAAGTTTCTTAACACAAGAAGAAGTATTAGAAATGAATGAGCGTTTAATCCAAGCTGTAATGAAAGAAGTGAAAGGGCTTGATATCCCTGCACCATTCCAACGCATGAAATACCAAGAAGCAATGGATCGTTATGGTTCAGATAAACCAGATGTTCGTTTTGGCTTAGAATTAGTAGCATTAAATGATGTTTTTGAAGGTTGTAATTTTAAAGTGTTTGCAGATACAGTGGCACAAGGGAAGCAAGTAAAAAGTATCAATATTAAAGGGGCAGCCGACAAATATTCACGTAAAGACATGGATGAATTAACAAAGTTTGTTGGTATCTATGGGGCAAAAGGTCTTGCTTGGTTAAAGGTTACAGAAGAAGGCTTAAATGGTCCAATCGCGAAGTTCTTTGATGAAGCATTAGCAGCTGCATTAATAGAACGTATGGGTGCAGAAGTGGGCGATATTCTAGTATTCGTAGCAGATACAGCAGCTGTAGTAGCCGCATCTTTAGGGGCACTTCGCACTAAATTAGGGCAGGATCTAAATTTAATTGACGAATCTCAATTTGCCTTCCTATGGATTACTGACTGGCCATTATTTGAATACTCTGAGGAAGATGGACGTTACTATGCAGCACACCATCCATTCACACGTCCGTTTGATGAAGATATCCCGTTAATGGACACAGATCCTTCAGCAGTTCGTGCTCAAGCATATGATATTGTATTAAATGGCTACGAACTTGGTGGTGGTTCATTACGTATTTATGAACGTGATCTACAAGAAAAAATGTTTGAATTACTTGGCTTTACAGAAGAAGAGGCTCAGGCGCAATTTGGTTTCTTATTAGAAGCATTTGAATATGGTGTACCACCACATGCTGGTCTTGCCTTTGGTCTTGATCGCTTTGTTATGTTATTAGCGGGACGTAACAATTTACGGGATACGATTGCATTCCCGAAAACAGCAAGTGCTAGCTGCTTAATGACAGAAGCACCAAGTGAAGTATCACCAGAGCAACTAAGCGAATTAAGTTTAGCAATTAAACCATTTAGAAAATAAACAATAATACAGAATACCTAGGTTTCCTAGCAAATATTGTTGGGAACCTAGGTATTTTTTGCGTTTTCTTATGAAATTATAGATTGTTAGAGAAAATCGTTTGAATTATCAGAAAAGTGGTGGTATGATATCTGTAATACGAATCCTGATGTGTTTGTCTAACTGCTAACTCTACTTCACAGTTTTGACCGAACATTATCGAATCGGGAGCCTTCATTTTGTAGTCGCAAACATGCCCCTAGCGGAGCGGGACGTTTAAAGCTGCAAAGCGGGCACCCCCCTGCAAATTGCGGGTTCAAAACGAATGTTTCTTGGCATTACGGCACAATTGGGATTCGTCCTATACATAGGATTAAAAGGAGCTTGAGTATAGCTCCTTTTTTTTGTTGAAAAAGGGACATAGCTATTGAAAAATAGGAAAATTTTGAAAATATGAAAGAATTACTTTTTATTTTTGGTTAATCAGCATATAATTGGTATAGACAACTATACCTTCATCAATGGCAAAGTTAGCCTTACAGAAAAAATGCTCAGGCAAACATTATCTTCGTAATTGGCTAGTAATATGATGAACATGAGTTGGAAGCAAAAAAGTCTCCATTAGCAAACGATGCATAAAAAGGCATTCAATTAATGATGGAGTAGACAGTAGAAATAGAGATGCCATGACAAAGTAGTCAATACAAAAAATAGTGTAAGCCAATGTTAAAAAATTACGACTTACCAAGAAAGCTAAGGGTGGTTTTCATGTGAATTGTGTATTGCTTACTCAACATTTGCATGGGCAAAAAACGATTTGTCAGGTAAAGTTGTATTTGGAATATCATAAATGAGGCATAAGGAAGGTGCAAGATTTGTTAGAGAAAAATTCCCATATTCCTATTTATATACAAATAGAAGAGATTATTAAACAACGAATTTATTTAGAAGAATACAAAATTGGTGAAACAATTCCTTCAGAACGAGAGCTTTCCGCGCAATTTGACGTTAGTAGAATGACTGTACGTCAATCCATTACCAATCTAGTAAATAGTGGTCTTCTTTATCGAGAAAAAGGGAGAGGTACTTATGTTGCCAATCCAAAATTAGAGCAACCATTAAAGGGATTAACGAGTTTTACTGAGGATATGCGCGCACGAGGCATGGAACCGAGCAGTAAAGTTTTACGATTTGAGAAAATCGTACCGCCGATGGATATCGCCAGAGACTTAATGATTGAGTCAGGAGAAGAGGTATTCTTTGTAGTTCGGATTAGAAATGCGGATTCTCAGCCAATGGCGATTGAAAGAACGTATATCCCTGTGAAAATATATCCTGAATTGGATGAAAAGCAAATTATGGGCTCGCTTTATGCCTTAATTGAAGCGAAATTCCATCAAAAAATTGGAAATGCTGTTCAGCAAATGGAGGCAGCCATTGTATCAAAAGAAGATAGTAAGTTTTTGCAGATTAATCAAACAGCTCCAGTTTTAATTATTAAACGAACAAGTTATTTATCGGATGGTAAGCCGTTTGAGCTTGTACGTAGTACTTATCGAGCGGATCGCTACAAATTTATAAGTGAAATTAAAAGGTGATCATATGCATGCATATTTTTCTGAAATCGAAAAGCTAATCCAAGTTGTAAAAGAGCAGGAAGCTGTACGGATTAATGAAGCTGCTCGTATCATTGTGCAGCGCCTTCAGCGAGGTGGCATTATCCAACTTTTTGGTTGTGGACATTCGCAGTTATTAGCTCAGGAGGCATTTTACCGAGCAGGTGGTTTAGTTCCTGTGCGTCCCATTTTTATTGAACCGTTAGCATTACATGCGGGGGCTTTAGCTTCCTCAAGTAATGAGAAGGACCCGACTATTATTGAACAACATAAGGAACAGTTTGATTTTCGTGAAAATGACGTGTGCATTGTGATTTCGACTTCCGGGAGAAATTCAGCACCTATTGACGCCGCTTTATTAGCAAAGGCTAGAGGTGTTTTTGTTCTATCCCTACAATCGCTCTTCTATAAAGAGCAGCCTACACGTCATCATAGCGGGCAAAGACTAGAAGAAGTGGTAGATTTCATCATCAACACACATATACCTATTGGTGATGGCGTTTTGCATAAACATGAAATGCAATATGCGCCAGCATCTACTGTTATTGGTTCACTACTATTAAATGCGTTATTTAGCGAAATCATTGAGGAGATAGCAAAGAACTCAACTGAATTACCTATTTTTGTTAGTAATAATGTGGATTCAGATTGGTCACATAATGAAACAATGATTGCAAAATACCAGCATCGTATAGATTTTACATGAGCAATAGCAAAAGGAAATTTACGTTGAAAATGGGTTAAGTGCGGTTCGTCACTAGGAATAACAAAGATGTTAAGGGAATTTTGGAGAAGAGTGTTAAGGGATTTTGCAGTGGTTGTTGTTATACCACTGCAAAAGAGCCCTTGGAAAAAGCATTTATTTATCAATATTTATCAGAATATTCATTAAACAGAGGTGGTTAAGTATGAACATTAACATTGTCTCACCTAACGATTATTGGCAAATACATCAATTGAGGGATTATTGTTTTTCAAATAAATATACAAAGGCTCGTCGAGACGATTTTCACTATTGGATTGAGCATAGCACAACACTAGGGGCTTATGATGATAAAAAAGTCGTTGGGCAGCTTCTAATATTACCATTAAACATGACGGTGCATGGCGTCCAGTACAAAATGGGGGGGATAGGATTTGTCGCTACATATCCAGAGTATCGGCAACAGGGAATTGTGAAAAGGCTCATGACGGAAGCACTGCAAAAAATGCGGAACAATGGGCAGACGATTTCTGTTTTAGCACCTTATTCCGTGTCATTCTATCGATATTTTGGGTGGGAACTATTTTTTGAGAAGCTTCATTATACGATTCCACAAGTGAATTTTCCAGATTTAGGTAAACAACTAGATGTCGTTAAAAGGATGAGCTTTGAATGGTTAGATCCCGATCTTTTTCAGGGTATTAAGGAATTTCATAATGCAATGGCAATCGTACAACATGGTGGCATGGTACGTGATGATGCTTGGTGGAAGCGAATTGAGAGAAGGAGCCCTGATAGTCATTTTGCAGCTTATTTTCTAGATGGGCATCTAGAGGGGTATATTCGTTATGCAATAAGGCAGGAGACATTTGAAGTTCAAGATTTTATTGTAGCCAATCATTTAGCGGAACAAGCAATATGGCGTTATATTACGTCGCACGCAGCTAGTGTTAGTAACATTACAGGAGTTACTAGCAATCATTATCCATTTGGCTTTTATTTCAAAGAGCCACAATTCAAAAAGGAAGTCGTTCAGGATGTCATGATTAGGGTGGTGGACGTTTATGCATTCATGCAGCAGTATCCATGGGGAGAGATTAATGACATTTTGACTATTCGTATTGAAGATTCTTTTTGTCATTGGAATGAGCATGTCTATCAAATAAATAAAAATGGTCATGTCTCAATAATTGAGACAAATTCAACCGATACCATGCATATGTTAACACTACCAATTAATCTTTTTTCGGCAATGATGGTGGGCTATCTTTCTGTAAAAGAAGCAGTTATCTATGCTAATCAGCCTATAGAGAAAAAGATAATTGATCATTGGCAAAGGGCGTTACCTTCAGAAAAACCTGCTTTTTATGAGTATTTTTAGGCACTAAATTTGATGGAAATATAAAAATTTTTTGAACTTTTTTCTGGACTATACCAGTTAAAAAGAATCGTTAATTATGCTATACAACTGCAATAGCCCAATTTTGTAATTTATTAGCTTAACATATATTTTATGTAAAAATTGTATTGTGGTATATACCAATAGGTGCTATTCTCAACATAAGTAAGCGATTACAAAATAAAAACATTAAAGGAGTGTTTCGAATGAAAAACATCATGTTAGTGTGTGTAGCAGGCATGAGTACTAGCTTATTAGTATCGAAGATGCAAAAAGCCGCACAGGAGAAAAATATTGAAGCTGATATTTATGCTATTGCAGAAGGAGAGGTTGAAAAAGTATTAGCTGCGAAAAAGGCGGATGTGCTTTTACTAGGCCCTCAGGTACGCTACTTAAAGGGCACGTTTGAATCAAAATACAAGGATATGGGTTTTCCTATTGATGTTATTAATATGGCGGATTACGGCATGATGAATGGGGAGAATGTCTTGAAGCAAGCCCTGCAATTAATAGGATGAAAGAGGGGACAACGGGAAATGGGAGAAGTAGCATTAATGGAATCGATTATGGGTCTTATTGTGCATAGTGGTAATACGAAAAGTGAGTGTATGGAAGCTATTCAGCTAGCAAAAAAAGGGGAAATTGAGGCGGCGAAGGAGAAAATCAAATTAGCGAATCAATCTCTAATTGATGCACATCACGCTCAAACGGGGTTACTGTCTCAAGAAGCAAGGGGAGAAAAAGTAGAGGTTTCTATGTTATTAATTCATGCACAAGATCATTTAATGAATTCTATTACATTTCGTGATTTAGCACAGGAAATGATTGAGCTATATGAACGAATCAAAGGGGAGTAACATCAAATTTTGATGTCACAATAAAAAGCAAAGGGAGTGTATGGGGATGTTCCGTTTTTTAGAAGAGAAATTTGTACCGGTTGCTGCAAGGGTTGGAAATCAGCGTCATTTAGTTGCCATTCGTGATGGATTTATTACGATTATGCCTTTAACGATTGTGGGATCTCTGGCTGTACTTATTAACAATTTGCCTATCAAATTTTATCAAAATGCACTCGATGCCATTTGGAAGCATGAGACATGGACACAGTTTGGTGGCAATATTTGGGGAGCTACATTTGGAATTATTTCACTATTACTAGCCTTTTGTGTTGCCTATCATTTGACGAAAAGCTATGACAAAGATGCATTATCTGGTGGAGTAATAGGGCTTGCTAGCTATATGACATTTGGTACGTTTGGTGAAGGTGGATTAACAGGATTAACTACAGGTACAGGTGGTATATTCATTGCTCTGATCATTGCACTACTTTCTACAGAATTGTTTTGTAAATTGTCTGGCAATCCCAAGTTACTAATTAAAATGCCAAATGGTGTACCACCAGCTGTTGCGAAATCATTTGCAGCGTTACTACCTGCCATAATAACTATTGGATTATTTGCTCTAGTTCGAACAATTATTTCGGCAGGTTTTGATATACCAGATATTGTTGGTTCCTTCTACACGGCGATTCAGGAGCCATTTATGGGTCTAACAAATACATGGCTTGCGGCTTTAATTTTGGCATTTATCCCTACATTTTTATGGACACTTGGCGTTCATGGAGCAAATATCATTGAACCATTTATGCAAACGATTAATTTACCAGCTATTAACGAAAACGTTGCTGCTATCTCTGCTGGTAAAGTAGCGCCTTACATTGTAAATAAACCATTCTTTGATGCATTTATTAACATGGGAGGCTCTGGTACGACAATAGCACTTATTATTGCGATATTCCTATTTGCAAGAAAGAATAAGCAATATAATACAGTTGGAAAATTATCCGCAGCTCCTGGGATTTTCAATATTAATGAGCCATTACTTTTCGGACTGCCAATTGTATTAAACCCGGTTTTATTCGTACCTTTCATTTTGACACCAATGGTAAACGTAACGATTGCCTTCTTTGCAACGAAGTTGGGCTGGGTGCCAGCAGCTACTGTAGCACCACCATGGACAACACCTCCGATTATTAACGGATTCCTAGCAACTCAATCTTGGCGTGGGGCAGTCTTAAGTATAGTGTTAATTGTCATTGCCGTTTGTATTTATTTGCCATTTATTTCGATGGCAAACCGTATGGCAAGGCAGAATGAGCAAAAAGCTGCTTTAGCAGCACAAAATGAACAACAAGCTGTTGTCCAAGCAGAAGGGCAAAAAGTAGAAGTTTAAGCGTGAACTAATGGAGGGTTTAAAGTGAGAAGATTAGGAATTTCGCTCTATCCGCAGCATACTACACTTGACGAAATGAAGCGCTATGTTCAGCTTGCCCATGACAATGGCTTTGACCGTATTTTTACATGTCTGATGTCATTAAAGCAGAAGGAAGAACGCCAGAAATTACAGCAAATTAACCAATTTGCTCAACAGTTAGGTTTTGACATTTCAGCTGATATTGCACCAGCCGTTTTTGATGATTTAGGCTATACCTATAAGGATATTGGCTATTTAAAAGAACATTTTTCTTTGGCAGCTATACGTTTAGACATGGGATTTTCAGGTCAGGAAGAAGCGCTGATGTCATTTGACGCAAGTAATCTGAAGATAGAATTAAATATTAGTAATGGTACGAAGTATGTCGATAATGTGTTATCTTACCAAGCAAATAAAGAGAATATTATTGGCTGTCATAATTTTTATCCAAGACGCTTTACTGGTTTATCTCGTCAGCATTTTTTACAAACATCACAATGCTTTAAGGAACACAATATAAGAACGGCAGCGATGATTTCCTCACAGCATGGTAAATTTGGACCTTGGGAGCAAACGGAACATGGTTTACCAACACTAGAGGAGCACCGTCAACTACCAGTTACTGTACAGGCAAAAGATTTATGGCACACGGGGCTAATTGATGATTGTATTATCGGCAATATGTATGCTTCAGAGGAAGAAATACGAGCATTAGGTCAATTAAATCGCTATAAGCTTGAATTAAAGGTGAGCCAGTCCTCAGATACTAGTAGTTTAGAGGAGACCATTCTTTTTCAGGAGCCTCATTTTAATCGTGGTGATGTTTCTGATTATGTCATTCGGAGTACTCAATCTCGAGTTAAATATAAAAATGAGGATTTTCCTATCCATGATACACGTCCACTTAAACTAGGTGATGTTACGATTGATAATAATCTTGATGTTCGTTATAAAGGTGAGCTCCAAATTGTTCTGAAGGACATTCCAAATGCTGGTTCCAGCAATGTCGTTGCTAGCATTGTCGAGGAAGAGCGATTTTTATTACCATATATTCAACCATGGGCATCATTTGGGTTTACAAAGTAAAGAATGGAGAGGAAGGGATTGAGTTATCAATCTCTTTTTCTTTATGGGGGGAAACATTGTTATGTATGTATTAGCAATTGATGGTGGTGGAACGAAAACGTCAGCAGTTATTTGTGATGAAAAGGGGAATATTTATGCTCAAGTGGTGACGACAAGAAGTAATCCAACAGCGATGGATAGAACCTATTTTGAGGCAATTTTGCATACAATCATGCAAAATTTACAGCAGCAAAATCCACAAGCACTTGCAGAAGTTGCTAGCTGTTTTGCTGGTATGGCAGGAGTTCAGGAGCTACAAGCAGGAGGCGTGGTTGAAGCTGTTTTACGACACTATGTTTCCAAAGCCGCAACAATTAGGGTGGATAATGATGCATTAATTGCTCTTTATGCAGGTACACTTGGCAAAGCAGGGATTGTTCAAATTGCTGGAACAGGGGCCATTACGATGGGGTACGATTGTCACCAACGCTTTCATCGAGTAGGTGGCTGGGGCTATCTTTTTGATGATGAAGGTAGCGGCTATGATTTAGGTGTTCAGCTGCTAAAAGCCGTATTTCAAAGTTATGATGGAAGAGCAACAGCTACACTCTTAACCGAAGCTGTGCTGCATCATTTTTCTGTAAAAACTGTGCCACAATTAATAGCCCATATTTATGGCGAGGAACATCCACGTACGGTCGTCGCCCCATTGAGTGTGTATATTTTTGAAGCAGCTGACAATGGGGATCTTGTAGCTAAGCAAATAATAGAAAATGCTTGTCAAAACTATTATAAGGCGATTAGGGCTTGCTATTTGGATATGCAGTGGGAGCAAGACGAAGTACCAGTCGTCTTAGTAGGTGGGGTGTTTACCAATGAAGCTCATTTTGTTTCAAGACTTCAAGCTATGGCACTAGAGGAAGCATTACCTTTTAGCTTTAAGACACCAGCTTTACCGCCAATTGGTGGGGCAGTAATAGCAGCATTTCAACAGCTAGACGTTCAGCCTCATATGTCTTTTGTTGAAGTATTTCAAAAAAATTATATATAGTAATCAAAGAGTAGTTGAAGTGATTCAATTGCTCTTTATAGTATGACTATAAGTAGGCAACTATTTTTTTCTTTATAATTTTCACTTGATGAATAACATGATAAAATGTAAGATAGGTTGTGTTTTTATCTTAGTATATAACTAGGTTTACTAATAAAATTTCATAGATGGAGAGTGTCAGGATGTTACATCAATTTTCACGTAACGAGCTCGCAATAGGAACAGAGGGTCTCGAAAAATTAAAAAATACAACGGTTGCCATTCTTGGTGTGGGTGGTGTGGGATCATTCGCTGCTGAGGCATGTGCACGCAGTGGGATCGGCCGCATCATTTTAGTTGATAAAGATAATGTAGATATTACAAATGTCAACAGACAATTAGTAGCATATCTATCTACTGTGGGCAAATCTAAATCAGCTGTAATGAAAGAGCGCATAGCAGATATTAATCCAGCATGTGAAGTGATTGATATGCATATGTTTTACACGGAAGAAACATATGAGGAATTTTTTGCACAAAACATTGATTATGTAATCGATGCAAGTGATACAGTTATGTATAAAATTCATTTAATGAAGGAATGTTTAAAGCGTAATATTCCTATTATATCAAGTATGGGTGCAGCAAATAAAATGGATCCTACTCGCTTCCAAATTGCTGATATATCAAAAACACACACAGACCCTCTAGCTAAAATCATACGTACAAAGCTACGAAAAGACGGAATTCATAAAGGGGTAACCGTTGTATTTTCGGATGAGAGCCCGATTGTCGTTCGACCAGATGTTGTAGAACATGTTGGGAAGCCAGATGCGGCGATCCGCAAAGCAAAGATGCCGCCATCGTCCAATGCTTTTGTGCCGTCAGTTGCAGGTTTAATTGCTGCTAGTTGGGTGGTCAATACCATCTTAAAAGATGTTAAAATTACTCGTGTACAAGGTTAAAGCCATACATTGCAACAAACAATATCATGGATTATTTTTGTAGAAGTAGCTACCTTCAATTTTTAGAGGTAGCTACTTTTTCTGTGTTACAATTAGACCGTTCTAAAAAGGAGGCGTAAACAGATGGAAAAAATTTATCAAATGGAATATAGAGGTTTAAATCTTTTCGATGAAATTAGCACAGTAGAGTTAGCTATAGATGAAGAAAAGCAAACCATCCATATTTTTGACGTTGGACAGGTTGTCAGCCCCATTTTTAATTTCGATGTATCGGCTTATGAATTATCAGATGGTTTTTATAAAATGGCGGATGTTCTGCGCCATAAGAAAATATTAACAGATCAATATGTAGAGGGTGATTTAACATTAAGTGAGTGGTTAATTAGGAATAATGCTTATTTTTATACACCAAAAAAGCGCATTAAAAAATATATGCAGGGTAGTATTCTCGAAATTGTTGATCAAGCACAGGAACAATGGTTATTTGATGAATATGTACAAAGGGTATAATTTTACCAAAATAGTTCCTCTTATGTACATAAAATGCTATTAATTCACGAAATTGTCTTATTTTTTTCATGTCTACACTTCTTCATATGGTTTATTGCTATAATTTGAATCATCCATAAGATAATCGATCAGTTTGTTTGGGTTGCTCATTGCTACTCAATGAATAGCAAAATGTGAAAACAACAAATGACATATGGGAGAGTGGGAAAATGGAAATTCAAGTAATTCGTGATCATTTAGATATTGTTAAACTTCAAGAGAAAATGAATGCCATTGTATTTGACTATTTGGATACCTCCAACAATTATCCGAAAGCCATGAGAGAATTAAATCCTTTATATACACAAGTAACAACATATTATAAGGCGTATATTGATCAGCGTGCTGGAGAATTACCAAGTGCGAATACGTATTGGCATTTATTTATCGATTGCTGTGCAAAATTATGTTACTTTTTAGCTGCATCGACTTATTATTCCTCAAATGCTTTACAAAAAACACCTGAAAAAGTGGAGCGTTTATTATCAATAGCTGCCTATTCTTTACCAAGTATCGAACAGGAAGAGAATGAACAATTATTAACAGATATCTTGGCCCTTTTAGCGGAAGTGCTAGAGGATGAAGAAAAAACGACAATAATACGCGATGAAGTGTTGTCCCAAAAAGGTGATGTGAAGAGCTGTCTAAAACAGTTTAAATTATTTGTTGATCAAGAACTATCAGCATAGACAAGACTAGACCATCTATTTTCAGAAAATAGCATATTAGACAAGAATCTACATAACTTATTCAATTAATTCTAGCTTTTTCTACAGTGTACGTTGTAGAAGATAATCGATTTACTTGCTTATTAAGTCTTGTAGATTCTTTTTTTATACAAGCATAAAAAAGACATGTTTTTTTAAAAGGTATTTATGAATTTTTGTCGAATTAGTTAAAAAATTGGTAGTACATATGCTCACTCTATTTGATGTTGTTCAAACTTATTGGAAGGGGGCTAGGCAATGATAGTAAACGGAATAGAAATAGATCTGGCGAATTTGGAAAAACCACTATTACTAATCAGCGAGGAAGATGAGCATCTATTTCAACGACTTATCCACTCAACGATTGAGCATGAGTTGATTCAATGTCAATTAGCTCTTTCTACAAGAAAATCGATTTCATTAGTCAGAGATATTTGGTTGGCGCTGTACAGGGATCGAGATAAATTATACGTCAATAGCGGTCATGCCATGCTATTTCCAATCCGTTTAATTCTTTTTGAGTTAGTTACACAAGCAGAATACTTTCAACGTTTAGCTAAAAAGTCACGAGATGATGAATGTCTTTCCCTTATTTATGCCGTTATTCTTTTACAATTTGTCTTGCAGTGGTTAAAGGATCGTTTTAGTAACAATCAAGAAGTATATGGTTCATTAAAACTATTATACCGAGTGTCAGATGATGAAGTACTTGATGAGGAATTTTTTGAAACAAGGGAACAAAAAATTGCAGAAGCAGTGGCTGTAAAAGCCATTCGCTTTGAAGTAAGAGAAAACAATCAAGAGTTCGCAAGTTTATTATATCAATCGTATAATTTAATTGTTTTTTTGCATAGTAAGGCAAATGAAGAAGATGGAGAAGAATCCATTTTGCCATCGCTTCGCCATATAGCTGAACCTTTAAAACAATTTTACAAGGAACGTTACACAACTAATAACCCGAGCTTTACAGGATGATTGCCAGTGTAGTCTTCATTATAAAAAAAGCAAAGTCACTAGCAATTGTGACTTTGCTTTTGTGCTTTTATTGATGAAATGATTTGAGCTTTTCGTAAATGCCTGCCATTCGTTTTTCTTCACCAGCAATCACCGGTTTATAAAATTCTGTTCCTACAAGCTCATCGGGTAAATATTGCTGATCCACCCAACCGCCAAAAGTGCCAATCGGCGTGTTATGTGGGTATTGGTAGCCGACATGCCCTAAATCTTTCGCACCTTCATAATGAGCATCGCGTAAATGGTGTGGAATATCACCTGTTCTCCCTTCATGAATGGCCGTTATGGCAGCATCAATTGCAGCAATAGCGGAATTGGATTTGGATGATAAACACATTTCAATAACAGCACTTGCAAGTGGTATTCGCGCTTCTGGTAATCCGAGTCGTTCTGCTGCTTGGACTGCTGCCAACATATGAGGGCCGACTTCAGGATTGGCTAAACCTATGTCTTCGTAGGCCATAACAAGGAGTCGTCTGCAGACAGCTACTAAATCACCTGTTTCTAATAAATGCGCTAAATAATATAAAGCGGCATTTGTGTCACTCCCTCGTACAGATTTTTGCAAGGCAGATAGTAAATTATAAAAATGAGAACCTTTTTTATCGCCATAAACACCAATGCGGCTAATGAGGTGCTCAATGATGTGGTCAGCTGCAATGGCTTGCCCATCAACCTCATCGCTTGCATAGTAAATAGATTCAAGTAAAGTCAATGCCTTTCGTGCATCTCCATTAGCTGCTCCAGCAATTTGTTCGATTTGAGCATCAGTTAATGCAAAATGATATTTACCAAGGCCTCGTTTTTCATCCGCTAGAGCTTTTTTTATAAGCTCAATTAAATGATCTTTTGTTAGCCGTTTTAGTTGATAAATCTCCCCACAACGTGAACGGATAGCTGGATTCACATCATGGTAAGGATTTTCCGTTGTAGCACCAATCAATACAATGGAGCCGTTTTCAACATGTGGTAATAAAGTATCCTGCTGTAATTTATTGAAACGATGAATCTCATCTAAAAAAAGGAGTACTTTTCCGGAAATTCTAGCTTCTTGTACAATATCTTCCACATCTTTTTTACCAGCACGAGTTGCATTCAGTGCAAAGAAAGGGAGCTTTGAGCTTCCTGCAATAGCATTCGCGATGGATGTTTTACCAATGCCGGGCTCTCCGTATAGCAACATCGA
>NZ_DAMDAY010000050.1:0-23441 GCF_032093475.1 Lysinibacillus sp.
TTCTAAATAAGGTTTAAATTCCTCATTTTTGACATATTCTTTTTCCATAGAAGCAACTACAATTTTGGAATCGGAGCGTACGGATACAAGGGAAGAGCCTAGTTTTTGCGCTTCTTCAAGTCCGCGTACTAATGCTGTAAATTCGGCGATATGGTTGTTCGTTTCACCGATATATTCACTAATTTGGATATGATGGCCTTCCCCTTTAATAAAAAGTCCAATACCACTTGGACCAGGATTTCCTGCACTGGCAGCATCGATATAAACTTCTAACATAACATCCCTACTTTGCAATGTGTCTTCCCTCTAATTGTACAACAAGGAGGGGAATCATTGCCCGTAAAAAATGGAACAAACAAAATAGTTGCTTGTTCAAATCGAACGCTTCATAATAGTAGGAAGTGAATTTTGGACGTGGAAGGAGCGAGAGTTCAACATGGATAAAGTGACGGTTATGAAGGATATTGACGAACTGCATGATACGTATTGTGCGGATTGCTTAGTCATCAAGCAATTGCGTAAAGAACGTGGTAAACCAGGGGCTCATCGTTTCTGTATTGAGGCCTGTTCAGTTGGAGAAAAGCTACAGTTTTTAGGAGAAGAGCTTCTGAAAGTTTATAGTAAATAAGATTACATGCACATTAGAAAAAGCTACATGTTTTAGCAATACGCTAAACATGTAGCTTCTTTAATTGTACGTTTATTTCGTTTCAGCATAGCTGCTTAAATCTTGGTAATACTTTGTCAGAGAAGAAGCAGAAATATCAAATGTCGCGGCGATTTCTTTAACTGTCATCGAAAGGGACTCGAACAGCTCCTTTTCCTGACCATAGCGAATGGCACCAGCTGCAATAGCTGCTTCTTTGCGTGCAGTTGGTTGACCTTCAATTAGATAGTCCTCTAATAGCTCAAGTATCGGTGCTGTTTCACGATCATTTTGCTCTAAGAAGTCCTTCACTTGTGTTAGGACATTGCTCTCAAAGTTTGTGAATTCCTCACCTTTATAGCCATTGGATACAAGTAACTCCCAGAAGGCAAGATGCTCTTCTTTTAAGAATGTGCCAACCTTCTTGTCTGATGCTTCAAATTTTTTCTTGAATTCTTCAAATACTTTCGCATGATCTTCAGGGAAGAAAATCAATGTAGACACAGCTAAATAATGTGTCGATTTATGTGTTCCGTCTGGTAAGATAAAGGCAAATACATGCATACCTTCAGGAATTGGTTTGTCATTTTCACGACGAATATATAGCTCTTCATTTGTAAGGGA
Organism: Lysinibacillus sp.; assembly: GCF_032093475.1. Taxonomy (NCBI): domain Bacteria; kingdom Bacillati; phylum Bacillota; class Bacilli; order Caryophanales; family Bacillaceae; genus Lysinibacillus; species Lysinibacillus sp. The sequence goes on from NZ_DAMDAY010000050.1 coordinate 1,271, forward strand.
ATGAATAGCTTTGAAATATTTTTCTTCAACAACAGATACCGTACCGATAAATAAAGTCGGCTGAGACCAGTTTTCAAGTACTTTTACTGTAGAAGGTCTTACAGCTTTTTTCTTTGTTTTCTTTAAGTAGCTTTTCCAAATAGATGGCTCTTGATGGAAGAAAAAGTCGTCTAACGCGATAGCTTCAATCAGCTCACGCTGTAAAACGCTCTCTAATTTAGGCTGCCATGTGCCCACATGCTCGATATAAGCACGAACATCTTTACGATCAGGATATTCTAAGTAAAATGTTTGTAGCACACGCTCTAGTTCTTCGATTTGTACTGTTTCCACTGTTACTTGCTGTTTGCCTTCACAACATTTTTTATATTTTTTGCCGCTACCGCATGGGCATGGATCATTACGTTTTACCATAATTAGAACACTTCCTTTAATCATTGTTAATCGTATATTGCTAAATAAGTTGCGTACTATTAATAATAACGGTACTTTTGTATGAAGAAAAATGATTGTCTATTTTGAAATATCTAATAAATGTAGAGGGACGCCCTGATTCTAGTATATGTATGGATTTTTCTACTTAGAACTAAAAAAGAAAACGATCTGCACTTTTAAAGCGCAGTATCGTTTTCTATTGAATCTATTGCTGTTGTACCGCTTCTATTTCTAGTGTGAGGCGTTCAAGCTCATCAATTAAATGACCAATATAGGCAATGGTATCACGAAGCGGTTGGTCCGTTGTGATATCAACACCTGCCATTTGTGCCAACTCTACGGGAGATTTTGTTCCACCGGCCTGTAACACAGCTAGCCATTCTTGGACTGCTGTATCTCCCTCTTTTAAAATACGTTGAGATACTTGTGTAGATATCGTTAAACCAGCACTATATGTGTATGGGTAAAGGCCCATATAATAGTGAGGCTGACGCATCCATGTAAGTTCAGCACCTTCAGTAATATCGACTGTGTCACCCCAGAAGTCTTCTAAAACTGAGCGTTTTAAGTTATTTAAAATGGTTGCATTGACAGCTTCACCAGCATCCACTAATTCATACACTTTACGTTGATATGCGGCTTCTAGTAAATGTGTAACAAAGTTATGATAATACGTTTTTGAAACAATGTTTGAAATCACCCAGCGCTTAAAGCGTAGATCATCATTATGTGTGAGTAAATAATTGGCTAACAGCATTTCATTCATAGTCGACGGTGCTTCAATAAAATAAAGGGAAGGTCGGCTGTTAAGATAAGATTGGTGTTCATACGTATTTGCGAAATGGCCAGCATGCCCTAGCTCATGAACAAGCGTAAAGACTTCGTTCATGCGTTCATTCCATGACATTAAAATATAGGGGTGGCTACCATACGGACTTGAACAGAATGCTCCTGTTGATTTTCCTTTGTTGGGCGCATAGTCAATCCAGCGCTCATTAAAGGCTCTATCCATTAATTGATTATAATCATCACCCATCACTGCTAATGCTTTATCAACATATTCTTTGGCCTCAGCCATTGATAATTTTGGGTCATAATCTGGATCAAGCGCAATTTTTAAATCCGCAAAGGTCATATGGTCGATGCCACTGGCTTTTTGAATTAATGTGGCATAACGACGCATATGCGGAGCAAGCTCTTTCGTAATCAAATCGATTTGACGATTATAAAGTGAACGGTCCACATCTTGGTCAAATAGTAAATAATCAATGACAGAGTCAAAGCCTCGCAGGTCAGCCATTGTTTTTTCTTGTTGAATATGCGTGTTATACACTTGTGCTGTTGTATGCTGGTAATCACGGAGCTTACTTGAAAAGGCCTTAAAGGCAGCACGGCGTAAATCTGTATTGGCTTCAAATTCCCAGTCATTTTCGTATAAGACAAAACTTAGTGGATGTTTTTCGCCATTTGCTTCAAATTCGCCAAAGTTCATATCCACTAATTTTGTCGTATTGTATGTTTCGTATGGAGCATCAAATGTGGCACTAAATGCTGCAAGTGCTTTTTCGACCTCTGGATGAAGCTGGTGAGGTTTATGCTTTAACAGTTCCTCTAGATAACGTTTGTAAAGAGGGCTTGATGCAGCTGCTTCCTGTAAAATTGCTTCATCCAACGCCAGTAATTCTGAGCGTACGAACGATAGGGCACTGCTGACTTTCCCGATAGCAGTACTAAATTTCGCAGCACGCATTTGTGCTACATCATTTGTACGATCTGTTTCGAGGCTTAAGCTTGCATATGTGCCAATCGGAACAAACCTCTTTTGTAGCTCTTCAAAAGCAGATAACACGTCAATTACTTTTTGTGCATCTGTAATGGTACCTTTATACTGCTGCTCAAAGTGAAGTGCATCGTCAACCAGTTGCGCTAAAGTAGGTTCAAAATCAGCATCATTTTTTAGTAAATGTGTTAAATCCCATGTTTCTTCTACTGCAACATCTTTTCTTAATGGTAAAACTTCCATTTATGAACACCCCTTTACATGTAAGTGATTTCATTATAACGAAACTATTTCGGAAAGTGAAATAATTTAATAGAATAGTTGAAATATTCTTGCGGAAGGTCAATTCTTATGAAGAATGTTTGAAATATTGTCGGGCGGGAACAATGTGTGTATAGCCAACATAAGTTGTAACGCATACTAAGGGCTAGAACAATTGACACATTGGAGGAGAAATACATTATGACACAAAACTTAAACAAACAATTAAATAAGCTAGTGGCTACATGGTCTGTCCTTTATACGAAGCTGCACAATTATCATTGGTATGTTAAAGGGCACGCGTTCTTTACACTGCATGCAAAATTTGAAGAATTGTATAATGAAACAACGCTGAATTTAGATGAAATAGCAGAACGTATTCTTTCAAAGGATGGCAAGCCTGTGGCAACATTAAAAGAACATCTAGAGCTATCCTATGTGGAGGAAGCGACAGGAAATGAGACAACAGAGGAAATGGTAGCAACGACAATTTCGGATTTCCAAAAGCTAATGAAAGCATTAAATTCCGCTATGGAGCTAGCAGCTGAAGAAGGGGACGATCGTACAGAGGATTTACTTAATGCGATGTATCAATCCCTTGAAAAGCATACTTGGATGTTAAAAGCCTTCCTAGACAAATAAATAACGTAGTAAGAAAGAGCATGTTGGAGAATTACTCTCCAGCATGCTTTTTTTGTTTTGAGCCACCACATGACAAATAAATAACAGGGTTTAAAGCATCATAACAATTATTACAGTTTGGTAAAACGTGTTTGTTTGTGTTCTGTACGGGTATTTACTTAGTAAGCCATATAAATTAGGAGGAATTGAACATGATGAATGAACAAAACCCAAAAATTGAGGTGGCCCATACGAGAAATGAAATGCTTCACATTTTAGAAAGTATGCGGTTAGAAGGTTACCAACAAGAGGATATCCATATTATTGCGAAAGATCCGCAACAGTTTGAGGACGTAAAATGGGACGCTGATGTCCAAACGCATGAAGCGGGTAATTGGGTAGACCAATTCAAATCTTGGTTTACAGGTGACTCAGCTGTTACAGAGGGCTTAAAACGATTTAATCTATCCGAGGGACAAATCGCTTATTATTCGCATCTTGTTGAGCAAGGGAGTATTGTCTTGTATGCGGAACATGATGATGATCTGGATACACTACAAACACATCCAGAGACAGCTGCTGAACAAGAGGAGCGCTTAAGAAATCAAGAGCGTATGATCGAGGCCGAGCAATATAGAAGATTTTTATAAAGTGAAAAACAGAGTGATTTCAATTGATCACTCTGTTTTTTTGTTGTAGAAAAAAGAACGAAAAGAGGCGTTGATTTCCATTCGCCTGCTTTCTTTCAAGGGAGCTGATGAGCTACTATCCACTTTCCTTACATACTAGCGGTTGTGAGCAAAAATAGCTGAATGTTCTCCAAAGAAAAAAGAGTGATCACGGGGACCACTCTTTCTATTGTATAACTTTTTCTTGTGCATCCTTTTTGATATAACGCAATACGTGAAAATGCTCTAATTGGGCAACTAAATTACCGATTAGAATAAAGCTACCACCAATGACTAATTTCATCGTTAGGCCCTCACCAATAAACATCATGGCGAACATGGCTGCAAAAATAGGCTCTAAAGAAAAAATAAGACCTGTATGTGTAGCAGATGTGTACTGTTGTGCAACAGTTTGGCCGACAAAACAGAACGCACTACAAATGATTCCAAGACCTAAAATCGCAATCCAAGATGTCGTTGAATCTGGCAACGTTGGTGTTTCTAATATGAATGTTAAAATTAGTGCATAAAGTCCAGCGAAACCTAGTTGGTAAATACCATATGAAATCGATTCGACATTTCGTGTAAAGGAGCTATTTAAAAGTAAATAAATTGAATAACATAATGCTGCAATTGCTACTAATAGGTCACCCTTTTGAAAGGTGAACGAGCCATGTGCTGTTAATACTGTAATACCAATCATCGTGCAAATAACGGCAAAGCTAACCGCTCTCGATGGTAATTTTTTTTCAATGAAACTACTGAAAATCGGCACTAATACAACAGTTAGGCTTAAAATAAAGCCAGCATTTGAAGCGGAGGTAGACTGTAGACCAAATAAACTTAACGCGAACACAATGAATAATAAAAATCCTTGAATAGCCGCATATTTTAATGTTTTACCATTTACCTTGATCATCCGTTTATAAAAAATAAGTCCTGCTACGAAGAATGCGATGATACAACGTAATGCCACCACATTATAAACTGCCAATGTTTCAAGCCCCATGACCATAAAGGTATAAGATAGTCCCCAAAACATTGTGACAATAACCATCAATACATTTGCTTTTCCTTGGATACTCATTATGTTCACCTACCATCTGTGTACTAAAACAGTTTTTATACTAAAAATTACTATATATCTTGTATTGTGATTAGTAAAACGAATGTTTATAATGAATAGGATTAAAAAATTTCATGTACATAGAGGGATGGCGAATGAGCTTAGTAAAATATGAGATTTTAACAAAGGTAGCAGAAGTAGCAAGTTTTACAAAAGCAGCGGATGCACTAGGGTTAACACAGTCTGCAGTGAGTCATGCCGTATCGAGTTTAGAAAAAGAATTTGGCTTTGCCCTTATTCACCGTAGTCGTGTAGGTGTCACACTAACAAGTGAAGGACAGACAATGCTTAGGGCGATGCGACAGGTCTTGGACGCACAGGAGTTATTGCAGCAGGAAGCAGCGCATATTCTCGGCGTTACACGAGGTAAGGTACGTATTGGTGTTATTTCAAGTATTTCTTCGAATTGGATGCCTGAAATTATTCAGATTATGGATCATCAATTTCCTGGGATACAAGTGGAGTTACGTGAAGGGGATTATTACGAAATTGAACAATGGCTTCTAAGTGGTGAAGTCGAGGCAGGATTCCTGAATGGGCAAAAGTCGGAACAGTATCAATTTATGGAATTACAGCAAGACCCTTTATTATGTATTGTTTCTCATAAAAGTCCATTATTTCATAAGACAGAAATTGATATTGTGGACCTAGAGGATATGCCTTTTATCATGACTTCTTACAAAGGGACAAATGATGTAAAAGTGCTGTTAGAACAATATCATGTAAAGCCCAATATACGCTTTGAGCTTTCTGAGGAAGTAGGAATTCTATCTATGATTTCACACCATTTAGGGATTAGTATTTTACCCCAGTTGGTCATTCAAAATTTACCGCCAACATTGAAAGCGATTCCATTAAAGCAAGGTGGCTACCGAACGATTGGTATTGCCATGAAACACCATGCTTCACCCGTGACAAAGAAATTTGCTGAAATATTAAGTGCATGGTTAAAAGAGCAAAACAGCTCCCTTCCATCGTAGCTATTGAAGCAAATCGTACCATTACGTTAAAATAGTATTTGTATATATTTTAGAAACTAGGTGAGTGTATGGGGACATTACTAGGCAAAACCGTACTCATTACAAGTGGGGGAACACTTGAAAAATGGGATCGTGTACGAGGGCACACGAATTTATCGAAGGGGACAATGGGCTGTTATTTAGCAGAGGCAGCACTGGCTGCTGGTGCGACTGTCATATACATGCATGGTTACTTTGCCCAGCTCCCAGAAAACGAAGATAAAATGACATTGGTTAAATTTGAAGGCATTGAGGATTTAGGAGAAAAAGTTCGTCATGCTGTCCAACAACAACAAGTCGATATCGTCATTATGGCTGCTGCTGGCTCCGATTGGGTCATAGACAAAGTGTATGATCAATCAGGGAATTTAATGGAGGAAGCGGGCAAAATGCCTTCTGACGAACCACCGATTATTCATTTTAAAAAGGCACCAAAAGTTTTAGGTCAAATCAAAGGCTGGCAACCAAATGTAACGTTAGTAGGCTTTAAGCTGGAAGCGACGAATGATGAGGAATTTTTGCTTGCTCGTGCAAAACTACGCATGGAAACAGCCAATGCACAATTTATGGTAGCTAACAGCTCACAATCTTTATATGGTGGGGACGAGCCTCATTGGATTGTCCCTGCTGAAGGGCAGCCAATCAAGGTGATGGGTAAGCAACAGACAGCTCAAGCTCTAATGGACTGTTTACAGGGGGATTAAAAGGAGAACTGTGGAGAGGGTTTACTTCTGCACAGTTTTTTTGTTGTGAAAAATTGGATCTTCGTATATTATTTACTTAACGGTCGGTAAAAAAGGAGGCCCTTATGGGAAATAGAGAACAAACCTTTCAAAAAATTTTAGAAGTTGCCTATGTGATGTTTGCAGAAAAAGGATTTGAGAAAACGAGCTTAGCTATGATTGCAGCAGAGGTCGGCATATCAAAACCAGCCATTTATTACTATTTTCAATCAAAGGATCAATTAATTTCTTTTTTGTTTGAGGAACTTTATAAAGAAATTCAATATGATATCGTTGTTGATTACAAGGAGCTATCTCCAAGCAATTTCATTGAGAAATTACTGAAGATTGGCTATAAGTCAATTGATGAACAGGACAAAGATCCTTATTTTAATAAAATATTTAGTCAGTATTTGTTATTAGCCGCTCGCGACGACCACTACATGCAACAGTTATTAGAGCTTCAATCAGATTATTTAGCAAGATTTTATGATATTTTACAATACGCAGTGCAACTAGAAGTGCTAGATGAAAATGCCAACATAGAAGCGAAAGCCCACATGTTAGCCATGCTCTATGATAATATTGGCAATTTTATGTTAACTGGTAGTCAATTGAACTATAAGGCTATTTGGAGGGAGGCAGTACATAGCGTCATTCAAGGGGGAAAAGATGAATAAGCAACTTGGTCATCGTCGTATTGAGGGCTTAGATTTTGCTAGAGCATTAGCAATGTTAGGTATGTTTATTGTAAACTTTGGCGTTATTTCAGGTTCAACTGCCAATGGTTCACAATGGCTCATTCAATTGCAAAGTCTTTTTGAGGGGCGCGCCTCTGCACTATTTGTCATTCTAGCAGGAATAGGGACTGCGCTGATGACGCGGAAAGCAAGGGAAGCAAAGGACCCAATTCTTATTCGCCAAAGTAAGTTAACTTTATGGAAGCGAGCTCTTTTTTTGTTTGTTGTTGGGATGGTTTTATATGTGGTCGGATGGACGGGAGATATTTTACATTATTACGGTGTTTATATGTTTCTTGCAGCTTTGTTGATAGCAACTTCAAAGAAAACCATGCTTTTTACAATTAGTGCGGTGATAATCGTTTCCCAATGGCTACAAATCCAATTCAATTATCTAGTTGGGTGGCATCCAAAATATATTTTATTAGAGTATATAGATTTTTGGACGGTAGAAGGTTTTATGAGAAATTTACTGTTTAATGGCTACCATCCCGTTTTTCCATGGATATCTTTTTTTCTCATTGGGATGATTGTAGGTACCTTAGATTTAACCAATAGGGCATTAAGAAAGAAATTAGTTACCGCAGGTATCTTGTTAGGAGTGATTATAGAAATTTTTTCAAAGGTGATTATTCACTTCTCGACAAAATATTTCTTAGATCATGATAGTGCGTTGTATTTATTTGATACGGGACCGATTCCACCAAATATAATGTATGTTCTATCAAATTCGGCTTCGGCTATTGTGATAATAGTAGGTTGTATGTATTTTGTAGAAACTTTCAAAAATAAAGTAATAGAAGCAATCATTAAAACGGGTCAATTGTCCTTAACACACTATGTTGGCCATGTCTTTATTGGCATCACTGTGTTAGAAGTTTTCGATTTATCGAATAATCTAACAGTCGTTTTTTCAATGCTCTATGCATGTTGTTATTTTTTAGGCTGTGTGTTTTTTTCGATATGGTGGAGGACTATCCATCAACGAGGTCCACTTGAACTCATTTTGAGAAAATGGTCCAATTAAAAAGTTTGAGAGTAGTCATCTATTTACTACTGATTTGGCATAAAATACATTTATATCGACTCATACAAATGTAGAAGATTGATATTACAAAGTATTCAGCTAGGTTTTCTAATATTTTATATTGACATTCGTATAGTAGAATTATAGAATTATTGTCAAGAAACGCAGTACTCTTATCAAGAGAGGTGGAGGGACTTGGCCCAACGAAGCCTCGGCAACCGAAAAGTTAGGTGCCAAATCCAACAGATGGTATCTGAGAGATAGGAGGGGCTATCAATCAGTTTGATGCGTTGGCCTCTTTTGTACAACAAGAATGAAAAAGAAGGGGTGTATCGTATGGCTCAATCAGTAAAGGTAGATGATAAAAAATTAGAGGCAATTGCCAAGGCAATTCAAAATCTTGAATTTGGTGAAGTGCATATTACGATCCAAGATGGTGTTATTGTGCAAATTAATAGGCTTGAAAAACAGAGATTTCCGCAGAAAAAATAACATTGATTTCAGTTGAACGATGTCAAAAGGCCACCAATAAGCATGAAGGATTTCCTTTGCTTACAAGTGGCCCTTTTTTTGTCTAAAAAATTAACTATAAAAGCTTTTTGGTATTTGCCCAATATGACGGCGATGGTATAGTAACGGTTCTTTTTGCCCGTTTGTAATGTCTTGCACATGCCCAATAAAAATGGTATGGTCGCCAGCATCTATTTGCTGAAACGTTTTACATTGTAAAATAGCTGCTGTATCATGTAAAATCGGTAGACCTAAAGATGAAGTGGACCACTGTGCCTGTGCAAAACGATCAGGGATTTTACTGGCAAATAGTGTACATAAATGTTCTTGGTCGCTTGCTAAAATATTGACCGCGAAATGAGAAGCATTCGTAAAATAAGAATGAAGCTGAGAATTTTTATCGAGTGACCACAAAATAAGGAGCGGGTCGATTGAAACAGATGCAAAGGAATTGACGGTTAAGCCTATAGGTTTTGTTTCATGACTTGTTGTGACAACTGTAACGCCTGTAGGGTAATTACCTAATGCCAATTTAAAAGCAGCTACTTGATCTGTCATTCAAATATCACCTCTTTATTAATATAAATTAGTTCACGGAGTAAGTAGGTAAAATGAACTTTTTTTTCATATCCTACTAGTAACTCCTTTTCTTGAGTAAATTTTAAACCAATTAAACATACAGGTAAAGGTAATGGGGAAAGAAAGGGGAATTGCCATGACTTTATATTTTGATCACCTGGTTCACCAAGTGGAATCACCAGAAAATATAAAGGTTTTCTTCAATAAACGAAATGTCCACACAGTGAATGGTGGGCAGCACACGATGTGGGGGACTTATAATACGTTAAGCTACTTTGGCTTAAGCTATATTGAACAAATTGCTATCTATGATCGTGATTTATTTGAGCAGGCGGCACAATACCCATATTCCTTACATTATACGTTTAAACGTGATCAAGAGCGCCAAGGATTTTCACGAATAGCCTTGCGTACCAAAAAAATTGAGGAAGAGGGTCAACGCTTACGAGCATTAGGTTATGATGTATATGGGCCGGATGCTTGCAGTCGAACAAGACCGGATGGCACTGTTGTGAAGTGGAAGCTTCTCCATTTTGGCAAACCAGATCTTCTCATTGATTTTCCATTTTTAATTGAATGGGCAGAGGAAGATGAGGAACGTCTGTCACAATTAGTGACAAGCGGTGCTATTGATACAAAACAAGCGATTACAATGGAATCAATCCAATTGTATGTCAAGGATATACGAAGAACAGTTCGTTTATGGCAGGAGGTATTGCAGCTACCAGAGCCTGTGCAACATGAGCAGTTCATCTCGTTACAGCTCCCGAATATGCGATTGGATTTTTATGAGGAAGAGGTTGCAGTAGCTATGACACTTGGTCATATAAAAGAAGGGCCATTTGGTGTGACATTAAAAGATCCTCATCGAACAAAGGAAACATTAGTATGTCCTGGCGCTTTTTATTGGATTAATCGATAATTACAAGATCCACTTCATATGCTGAAATGGATTCAGACTGTAGACAAACTCGATGAATTTTGAGTTTGCCTACAGTCTTTTTTCTTTTACAATGAAATAAAGCTAAGCTATTGATTTCCACAATGGACGGACGCTTTCCGCGGGTGAGGTCGAGCTGCTTCCCTCGCTTCGCTCAGTCCAGGATCTCGACTTTTCCGCTTTTCCCGCAGGAGTGCCGCCCTTCGTTCCGCAGTTTTCTTAGAGCTTTTTTGAAATTATTTCAAGTGTAATTCCCTTTTGTCATGCTATATGCTTCACATACTTAGTATCAAATTTGCAAAGGGCCACCATTGGTAATAAAAAAAGCGGATGAAGGAATATTTCATTCCTGCTCCGCTGTCCATTTGGAACTAAGCTAATAGTCCATTACCGTTATAATTTCACAACATTTGATGCTTGAGGTCCACGATTACCCTCTACCACATCAAATGATACCTTTTGACCTTCTTCAAGTGTACGGAAGCCTTCCTCCTGGATGCCCGTAAAATGTACAAATACATCTTCTCCATCATCACATTCAATAAAGCCATAACCCTTTTCATTATTGAACCACTTTACGATCCCCTGTTGCATAAGCATTCGCCTCCAATGCGCTTGAATGTAAAATAAAGTTAAATAAGTTGTGCTCTCATTGAGAAAATGTGAAAAAATTGCATTTTCTCTTAGAACATACATGAATTGAACAAAGATGTCAATTGATTGTCGAAATGCTTGCATATCTGGCTTTCTTTTTTTTCACAATTAAGACTATAATGGAAATGAACAACAAAGAAAGTAGGATGCCAAATGACAACGAAAAATCAACCATTATCAGATTTAGAAATCGCTAGTCAAGCAGTGATCAAACCTATTACGGAAATTGCCAAAGCTGCGGGTATTCCAGAGGATGCTCTTGAGCAGTATGGACGCTACAAAGCAAAGATTGACCCATTAAAAATTACAGCTCAGGGCGAGGATGCAAAAGTAGTATTAGTGTCTGCTATTAGTCCGACCCCAGCAGGTGAAGGAAAGTCGACAGTGACTGTAGGACTAGCAGATGCCCTTCATCAATTAGATAAGAAGGTGATGGTCGCTTTACGAGAACCATCATTAGGTCCAGTAATGGGCGTAAAAGGTGGCGCAACTGGCGGAGGTTACGCACAAGTAATACCAATGGAGGATATTAATTTACATTTCACTGGTGACCTTCATGCGATTACAACAGCCAACAATGCTTTATCCGCATTTATTGATAATCATATCCATCAAGGAAATGCATTAAACATTGATCCACGACGCATTATTTGGAAACGTGTAATGGACTTAAATGATCGTGCTCTACGTAAAGTAGTCGTTGGTTTAGGGGGACCAGTTCAAGGCATGCCTCGTGAGGACGGCTTTGATATTACGGTAGCCTCTGAAATCATGGCAGTGTTCTGTTTAGCAACAAGTATTGAGGATCTACGTGAACGCATCGCTAGTATCGTGATTGGCTACACATTCGAGCGTGAGCCAGTCTTTGTACGAGATTTACAGGTAGAAGGTGCTCTTACTTTATTATTAAAGGATGCCTTCAAGCCAAACTTAGTACAAACATTAGAAGGAACACCTGCCATTATTCATGGTGGTCCATTTGCCAATATCGCTCACGGCTGTAATTCCATTATGGCGACACAAACAGCTCGTAAGCTAGCAGATATCGTGGTGACAGAGGCAGGCTTCGGCTCTGATTTAGGTGCTGAAAAATTCATGAATATTAAAGCACGGAAAGCTGGCTTTAAGCCAAGTGCCGTTGTTATCGTAGCTACGATTCGTGCCTTAAAAATGCATGGTGGGGTTCCGAAAACAGCGCTTGTTGGCGAAAATGTCGAAGCCCTTTTACATGGTATTGAAAACTTAGCTAAACATGTGGAGACAGTTCGCACATTTGGCGTTGAACCAATTATTGCATTAAATCGTTTTATTACGGACACAGAGGCTGAATTAGAAGCCGTTCTTAACTGGTGTCAAGAAAATGATGTTCGTATCGCACGTACAAATGTCTGGGAAGAAGGCGGTAAAGGTGGTCTAGCTCTAGCTGAACAAGTACTAGCTGTGCTAGAAGAAGATAACAACTTCTCTCCTTTATATGATGTAACAGAGTCTATTGAAGAAAAAGTGCGTACAATCGTGCAAAAAGTTTATGGTGGGAAAGATGTGCAATTTACTGATCAAGCCAAAAAACAAATCGCCCAAATCGAAAAATTTGGCTGGGACTCTCTTCCGATTTGTATGGCAAAAACACAGTATTCCCTAACTGACCAACCAAGTTTACTCGGTCGTCCAGAAGGCTTTACCATTACGATTCGTGAAGTTATTCCAAAGCTTGGTGCTGGCTTCTTAGTTTGTCTAACAGGCGATATTATGACAATGCCAGGTTTACCAAAAACACCGGCTGCGCTACGTATGAATGTTGATAGCGAAGGACATGCGGTGGGATTGTTCTAACATTACTCTCCTTTCAAAAATTTAACTGCCCCGTAGAAGTTAGACCCTAATCTAACTTCTACGGGGTTTTTTACGACCCACAAACCTTTAGGCTTTAAATCATGAATTGGATAGCTTACTAATGGAATCATTTCAATGTCTAAGGTAATCGTCTAGAGATTATTTTTTACTCTGTCATTTATTAGTGTATTCCATCTGCAAATCCATGAATAAAAATTATTTTTTCGAAACATTAAGATTCTAGTAAAAAACTAGGATCTTTTTTTTGCATATAAAAACAAGAGAAGTTTCCTTATATAAATGTGTTTGGTAGTTTTTATCAATAGTTCTCTGTTATTGGAAAGAAAGAGCGGATTTTTACAATAGAAGATAATTGTCAAATGAATTTTTATTTAAAAAATACATTGAATTTTCTTTTTCTTTTAAATATAATTTACTTAATTCTAATTCGGAACACTGTTCCGATTATAGGAACACGGAGGGATGAAGTCTTGAAAATCGCAACAGATATTGGCGGTACTTTTACCGACCTAGTTTTCACAGATGAAAAAGGTAATCTTCATTTTGATAAGGGACATACAACACCTGGTCACTTTGAGGATGGCATATTAAATGTATTAGGACGTCATGTTACGGAGGATTCTCTAATTGAATCTTTTATTCATGGTTCAACTGTTATTATTAATACACTGACGGAAAGAAAAGGGGGCGTAGTCGGGTTAATTACAACAAAAGGCTTCCGTGACGTAATAGAAATTGCCCGTGGTAATCGACCAGACTTATATAACTTTAAATATAAAAAGCCAGAACCATTTGTAGAGCGTTACTTACGACAAGAAATAGATGAGCGAATTGATTTTAAAGGAAATGTTATGAAAGCGCTTAATACCGAGGAAGTCGGTGAAATCGTTCGTAAATTTAAGGAATTGGGTGTAGAGGCGATAGCCATTTCATTGATTCATGGCTATAAAAATCCGATTCATGAGCAACAGCTAAAAGAAGAAATCTTAAAAATTTGGCCAGATGTGTATATCACTCTTTCAAGTGAAACGATTAAAGAATACCGTGAGTATGAAAGAACAAATACAACTGTATTAAATTCTTATGTTAAGCCAATTGCACATGCGTATTTAAAAAGCTTAAAGGAGAAATTAAGCACGATTGGTATTACAGATCATTTAAAAATTATGCAATCGAATGGTGGTACAACAAGCTTTGATAAAGCGATGGAGCTACCAATTAACCTAGTTGAATCAGGTCCTGTAGCAGGTATGTTTGGGGCAGCGAAATTAGGCCAACTTTTAAATGAATCGAATATCATCGCTTTTGATGTTGGTGGGACGACAGCTAAATGCTCCCTTATTACAGATGGCAAAGTGAATGTCACAACAGATTACTATATTGAAAGAAATGAAAAATTTGCTGGCTATCCAATTAAAACGCCAGTTGTGGATATTGTAGAGATCGGCAACGGGGGCGGCTCAATTGCACGTGTAGACCAATTCGGTTCATTAAAAGTTGGTCCAGATTCCGCAGGTGCCAATCCAGGACCAGTGGCATACGGCTTAGGAAATACACAGCCGACCATTACAGATGCGAATGTGTACTTAGGAAGATTGTCATTAGAAAACTTTGATAATCCTGTTTCCATTGACAAAGTGGAGGAAGCTCTTGTTGAAGCAATTGCAAAACCATTTAATGTATCAGCGGAGGAAGCAGCGCAGGGCATTTTAGATATTGCAAATTCTAATATGCTTAATGCACTAAAGTTGATTTCGATTCGTAAAGGCTATGACCCTGAAGATTTTACAATGGTAGCCTTTGGTGGTGGTGGACCACTTCATGCGATTAACTTAGCTGAAGAGCTGGGCATGAAAAAAGTCATTATCCCATATGGTTCGTCTGTCTTTTCTGCATTAGGAATGATGATGACCGAGTACCGACAAGATTATATTCAAACAAGTTTAATGAACTTTGACAAAAACCATCTTGCGGCTATTCAAGAAAACATTGATCAAGCGATTGCCAATGCGTATGCAGATGCACCTTTAGCTAAGGATCATTATTATTTCGAGATTAATTATGATTTACGCTACAAAGGTCAAGAGCATACGGTTAAATTAAACGCATCGACTATTACAATTAATGAAGAAGGGCTTGAAAAATTAGCAGAGGCTTTCCACATTAAACATAAGCAAGAATTTTCATTTGATTTACCAACTACACCAATTGAGCTAGTGAACTTACATCTTACAATTTACGGAAAAGATGAGGCGGTTCAGTTTAAAGAATTAGACTTCTCTCATATTGACGCTTCGACTTGTATTAAAACAAAGCGCAATTTATACGTGAAAAGAACAGGTTGGGTAGAGGTCAATGTTTATGATCAACAAAAATTAGTACCTGGCTATGTTATTGCTGGTCCTGCCATTGTGGAAAATCCAACATCTACAGTCGTGATTAATGACAAGCAATCCATTGAAATTGATCAATACGGCAATCTGATTGTAGAGATGGAGGGAAAATAAAACATGAAAAAAGACGTTTTTGCAGTAGAAATTATTCAAGATTCATTGCTAGCAATAGGAGATGAGATGTTTATTGCGCTAGCACGCTCTTCTATGAGTCCCGTGATTTATGAAGTATTAGACTATGCTTGTGGTTTAACAGATGCCAAGGGTAATTTAATTAGCCAAGGAAATGGTGTAACGAGCTTTATTGGGATGCTAAGTCCAATGGTGCAGCGTGTTATTGAAAAATTTGATAATGGGAAACAGTTACACGAAGGGGATGTCATTATTATTAATGACCCATATGTTGGTGGTGGATCTCATTTATCGGATGTAGGCTTAGTCCTACCAATTTTCTATAATGGTGAAATTATCGCGTATTCAGCCAATAAAGCGCACTGGACAGAAGTAGGGGGCATGGACCCTGGTTCATTCACAAGTAATTCTAATGAAATCTATCAAGAAGGTTTACAGCTTCCAGGTGTTAAACTTTATCATCAAGGTGAGCTGAACGAAGCAGTCTATGAAATCATTTCGACGAATGTCCGTTTACCAGAGCTTTCGATCGGAGATATGTTTGCACAAGTAGCAGCTCTAAAAACAGGAGAAAAACGAATTGCAGAGCTTTGCCAGAAGTTTGGTGCTGAGTCTGTGAAATTGTCCATTCAAAAACTATTGGACAAGGGAGAGAAAATTGTTGAGCTGGAGCTTCAACATTTACCAAAAGGTGAGTTTTATGCGGAAGACTTTATTGAAGGTGACCCATTAAAAGGTGGCCCATATCCAATTAAAGTGAAAGTAACAATTAGTGATGAAGCGTTTATTTGTGACTTTAGAGGCTCCCATCCTGCAGTCAATGTGCCAATGAACTGCTCACAATTTGGTTTAATGGCTAGTGTGCGGGTTATGTTCTTAGCATTACTTGGTGATATTGATGTAATCAACGAAGGTGTCTTTAAACGCTTAACGATTATTACAGATGAAAACTCCATTGTCTCAGCTAAACGTCCTCATCCTGTGTCCATGAACTTCGAGGCACGTATAGGGGCAGCGGATTTAATTTGGAAGGCTCTTGCACCTCATTTACCAGAACGATTATCTGCAGGGCATTTGCAGTCCGTTTGTACGTTTATCTTAACAGGTAAAAACCCTGAAAACGATGAGTCATTCTTAATCGTTGAACCATCCGTTGGTGGTTGGGGAGCGTCCAATGATGAGGATGGTCAAAGCGGACAATACTGTATGGGAGATGGTGAAACATATAATCTCCCGGTTGAAATTGCCGAAACAAAATATGGTATTCACATTGATGAATATAGCTTAAATTGTGACGGGGCAGGTGCTGGTCAATTTAGAGGCGGCTTAGGTGTACGTCGCGTTTATACAGTGAATCATGATGGTCAAAAGGTTTCTGTTAACTTAGGAAGACATCAATTTGCGCCTTTCGGTTTAAATGGCGGAGGAGAGGGCTCTCACAACTATCTGATCATTCATAAAAACGATGGAACGAAGGTTGGACCCGTTGGAGTGCTGGCCAATTATGAATTGCAAAAGGGTGACCGCATTGAGCTTGTGACAGCAACAGGTGGTGGTTATGGTAATCCACTTGAAAGAAGTGCCGAGGCCATTGAACGTGATTTATTAAATGAATATATTTCTATAGAAGTAGCGCAGAAGAAATACGGTTATCAAAACGCTTAAAGGGAGAAATAAATGACTGTCAAGACATTAAAAAACTCATTGGATATACTAGAGTGTTTTGCCACGACAGAAAACGCATTAGGTGTTCGTGAAATTTCACGCATGATGAACTTGCCGACAAGTGTCGTGCAAAGAACCATTAATACATTTACAGAAGCTGGTTATTTAATACAGGATGACAACACAAGAAAATATAAATTAGGTTACAAGATGTTCCTTTTTTATGATGTGCTCTCCAATTCTAAAGACCCACACTCGACTATTTATGAATTGATGCAAAATCTTGCGAATGAAATTAATGAATCAGTATTTCTTACTTATATGGATAATGAATACGGTGTTACCACGAAAATTGCCGAGAGTAATAAAAATGTAAAGTATGCGGTGTCTTTAGGAACGAAGACACCCCTTTACATCGGTGCTTCCTGCAAAGTGATGTTTGCCTATTTAGAAGAGGACAGGCAGCTTGAATTAATCGCTTTTTTTCATAATAAACAATCGAAAGAAGAGCATCTTAAACTGCTTAAGTCATTGAAGGAAGAGCTACAGCAAATTAGACAAAACAACTGGTGTGTTACAGTTGGGGAGTATAATGAACATGCTTTTGGCATTAGCGTACCGTTATTTAACTATAAGAGGGAAATTATCGCATCTCTTACCATTTCTGGACTAGTATATGATTTAGATGATCAAAGGGAGAAATATATGCTTGAACAGTTAGTGAAAGTAGCTCATCAAATACAATCACATATTTCAAAACTATAACAGCAATAGGGGAGCTGACACTATGAATAATAAAGTATTACATCCAAGGGCTTTAGAGCCTGTAACTCTACTAATGATCGTCTTAACATCTGTCGTAGGGGCAATTATCGGGATACAGTTGATTACGACTTTAGGGATTTCTGCTAATACATCAATCGTCGGGGCAATATTTGCGATGATTCTAGGAAGAATTCCAATCGGCAAGCTCATTGAATTTAAATCTGTGCATAGACAAAATATTATCCAAACGGCCATTTCAGCAGCAACGTTCAGTGCTGCAAGTAGTTTAATGTTGCCAATTGGTATTCCATATGTATTAGGCTATGAAAACTTAGTATTACCATTGTTTATCGGTGTTATTTTAGCGATGTTTGTTGATGCTTTATTATTGTATAAATTTTTTGATACAAAGATTTTCCCAGCAGCAGGTACTTGGCCACCAGGGATTGCGACTGCTGAAGCCATTAAAGCGGGCGATAAAGGCGGTAAAAATGCCAAGGTATTAATCGGTGGTGTGTTAATAGGTATTGTGGGGTCTGTTCTTAAAATTCCAATGTCAGCTTTTGGGGTAGCGTTCATAGGAAATATTTGGGCACTAACGATGTTTGGGATTGGGCTTCTTCTAAGAGGATATTCTGTTCAATTGTTTAATGTCGATTTAAATGCATATTATATTCCGCATGGCGTGATGATTGGTGCCGGTATTGTGGCACTTTTCCAAGTCGCTTTTGCCTTATTAAATAAAAAGTCGGCTAAAAAGTCAGAAGAGTTGAGCTATTCAAAAGATGCCAAAGAAATTCGCCAAGCCTTTGGTGTAGGGTTTATTGCTTATTTAGCCATTGCCTTATTAATTGCCATTTTAGGTGGTATTATCACGCATATGTCTTTCGGTATGTTAATAGGATTCATCGTCTTTGCAACAATTGCTGCATTTGTTCATGAGCTGATTGTTGGTATTGCGGCGATGCACGCAGGTTGGTTCCCAGCATTTGCTGTCGCATTTATTACGCTGATTGTTGGTATTTTAATCGGTTTCCCAGCACCAGCACTTGCCTTATTAGCAGGTTATAGTGCAGCTACAGGGGTAGCGTTTGCAGATATGGGCTATGACTTAAAAACTGGATTTATTTTACGTGGTAATGGTAGTGATGCTGCGTTAGAAAAAGAAGGCCGTAAGCAACAATTAATAGCAGGAATGTTAGCCTTTGCGATTTCGGCTGTTGTCGTTTTACTATCTTATAAATCTTATTTTGCACAAGATTTAGTTGCACCTGTAAACCATGTGTATGCAGCTACAATCCAATCAGGTGTAACAGGAGATGTAGCAAAACAATTAATGATTTGGGCTATTCCAGGTGCATTGATTCAGCTAATCGGTGGTTCAAAACGTCAAATGGGTATTTTATTTGCAACAGGTTTATTACTTGTTAATCCGATCGCTGGTTGGGCTGTTTTAGTCGGTATCTTACTTCGTGTTATTTTCACATATGTAACGAAAGGTAAGAGAGAATCTGAAATGACGGTCTTTGCAGCAGGTGTTATTGCTGGAGATGCGTTATATAGCTTCTTCTCTTCTATTCTAAAAATAGGAAAATAGAAAGGGGTATGAATGAATGGTAAAAGTATTATCGTATGAGGATGGGATTGCAGCCGTTTATGGAGGGGCAATTCTTGGCGGCGGCGGAGGTGGTCTTCTAGAGGAAGGACTCAAGCTAGTGGAGGAAATCTTTGCTGCGGGAGAACCTCAATTAGTCGATATCACAGAATTGGATCAAGAAGACTTAGTGGCATGCGTTGCCTTGGTAGGTGCACCATCAGCAGTTGATCAATATATTTCTGGTGAGCAGCTTTGTTGGAGCTATCGTCAGATGAATAAGCATTACGAGCAGCGTCTAAAAGGCATCATTACGAATGAAAATGGTGCCAGTACGACGATCAATGGCTGGCTACAGTCAGTACTATTAAATGTACCAGTCGTTGACGCTCCTTGTAATGGACGAGCACATCCAACGGGGATCATGGGCTCTTTAAATCTCCATGAGCAACAAGATTATCAATCCGTGCAATTTTATGCAGGGGGAAAAGATGATTTTGCCGTGCAAGGGTTTGTCGAAGGGAATTTACAAAACACAGCCAAAACAGCTCGACAAGCATCCATTTTAGCAGGTGGGCTAGTGGGGGTTACTCGAAATCCTGTGACGATTGACTATTTACAGAAGCATGGTGCCCCTAATGCAATCACGATGGCTATTGAGCTTGGCTATCGATTCTTAAAGGGACAAACATTTGAAGAGAAATTAGCCAATGTTGTACAGCATTTGAATGGTACACACATTGTATCGGGGAAAGTTACGAATTATTCTTTAACGAAGGAAAATGGCTTTGATGTTGGAAAATTATCCGTTGGCGATTATCATCTTACTTTCTGGAATGAATATATGACATTATCGAAAGAAGGACAATTACAATCGAAATTCCCGGATTTAATCATGACATTTGATATAGAGAAAATGACTCCTGTACCAAGTGCAAGCATTCAGGAAGGGATGCATGTAGCCGTGATCCATGTAGACCAATCACTTTTGACATTAAGTTCGACGATGCAAAATGAAGCACTTTTGCAGGAAATTGATGAAGTTATTAAAAACGTGTTATAAGTAAATAAAACAGTAAAAGCTGCCATCATCTACTTGAATGTAAGATGGGCAGCTTTTATTTGTCCTTCAGCGGGAGGGTAATACATTTTATCACAATCGTACCTACTTCCTTTATCACACTTAATACATTGGCTTACATGATTTTTCTTCTGATTGCACGACTCATCGAACGTGGTATTCACAAGCTGGAGACAATAATAGTGTATGATTTTCATTAAAGGGAGGAGCTACGTTCATACATAGTAGAAGAAGGTAACAACCAGTAATGAAAAACAATGACACAAATGCAACATCAAGTGAAAGCCTTTAGGTCATGCAACAAACTAACTTGTTGTTCACATTTTCGGCATGTACATAGGGCTATGCGGGTTAAACAAAGAATTTCTAAGGGAAAGTGTTCACTTTTATTTGTTTAGATGATTGGTTTTCAATACGTACGTCATCTTCTAAACAGGTTATTCAATTGTAAGCCCGCTGAAGTTAATGCTAAATCTGTCCTACACATAGCTGGTGTACATTACTGAAAAAATATGAGGTACAGAACAAATGGATTGTTCTGTATGTTTATCATACAATATTCAGAAAAGTTAGTCAATTGAAACGTTATCAATTTTTAATTTCTAGATTACCTTTTGCAGGAATAAATACAGTATAATCTTGTAGGAAAGGAATGAGATTAACGATGAATAATTTATTGGATAAGGTTCGAGACGTATATGCACAATTTGATGCTAGTCATGATTTTCAGCATATTGAACGCGTCTATCAAAATGCGCTAGCTATCCTACAAAGTGAGCCAACAGCAGATGCTGAGGTGGTTAAAATAGCGGTGCTTTTACATGATGTCAGCGACAAAAAATATACTGATAGCAAGGAACAGGAAGAACAACTGATTGCAGAACTACCACTTAGTGAAGATAAAAAGCAACATATCCGAGACTGTATTGCTCAAGTATCGTTTAATGGAGGAAATGAGCTAGAAGCAACATCATTGGAAGCGAAAATCGTACGTGATGCAGATCGTTTAGATGCGATTGGTGCCATTGGCATTGCCCGAACATTTGCGTATGGTGGAGCTAAAGGTCGAAAGCTTTATGATAAAGACGAGGAAGCACGGGCAAACATGTCAGAATCAGAATACCGTCAAAAAAATACCTCATCTGTTACTCATTTTTATGAGAAATTATTACTGCTAAAAGATTTAATGGTGACAGAGAAGGGCAAAAAAATGGCACTGGAACGTCATCAATTTATGGAGAGCTTTTTACAGCAATTACAGCACGAAATCGGTCAATAGGACAACACAAAAAGAACCGCCTTTCATTGGAATGGCGGTTTTTGTGCTTCATTGGGTATTTCTTTCGTAGCACCAAGATTGTGAGAAGTACGTTCAGTATAATAAAATAAAGGACGCCTATCGCAAGTAGAATATTCCTTTTCATATGGATTGCCTCAACAATGTCTTTAGCAAATTGCATTAAAAATTTCCACAAGCCAATGATAGAAGATTGAGCAAAGTAAATATAGTATTACATGTTAGTATTCGATAATGAACGATATTTTTAAAATGAACATAAGGTTGGCTATATATAATATGAAATTAATGACGTCTGCTAACTCCAT
>NZ_DAMDAY010000050.1:23451-27766 GCF_032093475.1 Lysinibacillus sp.
CGTTACTATTTTATTCGAAATTTTTTGATGAAATCGGCTGTGCATATTGGGCGATTTCTTGCTCTGTAAATCGTATCGAATCATCTGAACTCTCTTCTATAAAACTATATTCAATAGTAGCTTTTAGTGGTAGCATTTTTCTGAATAATGTAAAAATGTTGTTGAACTCTTCTTCAACAAGGCTATTTGTTTGTGTTAAGCTATGGTCCTTAAAATAAATTAAGAGAAATATATTTGTGCATTCGCCCTTATGGTTCGTTTCTCTACAATTGAACCATTTATCACTATGAGGAAGAATCAAAAATAAAACGGTTATTTTCCACTTTTCTTTTTCAGATTCCCATTTTTTATTTTAATCCACGGGGCCCCATAAAATCGGAAGCGCGGCATATAGAATAACAGATTATCTAGCTCTGATAGCATTTGCGAATGTATTATTGAACAACAAGCTGTGATAGTTTGTTGTTCTTTGTTTACATGTCAATTGGTGTTATGATGAATAATGGATATCAATAATCGTCTACATACAAATCGTGTGGGCATGAACAATACCTAACATGAAAGAGATGGAATAGTGGAATGAGTCATTTAATCGTACAAAATTTAACAAAAACAGTGGGCGATAAAACGCTTTTTCAAGATATTGAATTTACCATTTATGAAGGAGAGCGAGCAGGTTTAATCGGTATTAATGGAACAGGGAAGTCGACGCTGCTATCTATTTTAGCTGGAGACGTTGAAGCAGACTCGATGACTGTGGACCGTCCGAATAAGTACCGTATCGCCTATTTACCACAGGAGCCGACATTTGAAGCTGGTGAAACAGTTTTACAGGCTGTCTTTGCTGGCGATTCACCTATTTTACAGCTGAATCGTCAGTATGAGGAAACCGTTGCTGCTTTAGCAGTTAATCCAACATCTGATAGTTTACAAAAAACGTTGTTTAGCTTACAACAGCGTATGGATGAAGAGCAGGCATGGGATGTCAATGCGTTAGCAAAGACATCATTAACAAAGCTAGGTATTGAAACATTTGAGAAAGAGGTTCTAACACTTTCAGGAGGTCAGCAGAAACGTGTCGCTTTAGCCAAAGTGTTAATTGAACCAGCAGATCTTTACCTACTAGACGAGCCTACCAACCATTTAGATGTGCAATCAACAGAGTGGCTTCAGGAAATGGTGCTACGACTAAAGGGTGCCGTAATTTTCATCACCCATGATCGTTACTTCTTAGATGAATTATCGACACATATTTACGAGCTAGCAGATCAAACGCTATATCGACATACAGGGAATTATGGCGATTATTTAGAGGCGCGTGCCATTCGTGAGGAAATGAAAGCAGCCTCTGCTCAAAAGGACCGCAACCGTTATCGTTCAGAGTTAAAATGGATTCGTCGCGGTGCGAAGGCGCGCTCAACTAAGCAGAAGGCTCGTATTCAACGCTTTGAAAAGCTAGAGGAAAACTTAGAGCGAAAATCAGAGGACGTTTCTTTAGAAATGGGACTGGCTACAACACGTCTTGGTCGTAAAGTTCTGGAGGCCGAAAATATTTCGAAAGCTTTTGGACAGCAAAAAATTCTAGAAAACTTCTCATTTTTACTACAGCAGGGTGATCGCATAGGTATTATCGGTGCAAATGGTGTAGGAAAATCAACTTTATTGAACATGCTAGCAGGGGAGTTGACACCCGATCAAGGTGAAATTCTTGTTGGCTCAACAGTAAAGCTAGCGCATTTCAAGCAAACATTGCCGAAAATGAATGAAAATGAGCGTATGATTGAATATATACGTGAGGCTTCTAATGATATTACAGATGCAGAAGGCGTACGCTACTCGGCGGCTCAAATGCTTGAACGCTTTTTATTCCCATTGCATGCGCATGGTACACCGATTGGGAAATTATCAGGCGGTGAGCGCAAGCGTCTCCATTTATTACGTTTATTAATGGAGCAGCCAAACGTCTTATTATTGGACGAACCAACGAATGATTTAGATATTGAAACATTAGGTGTGCTAGAGGATTTCATTGAGCATTTCCCTGGTGTTGTAATTACGATTTCCCATGATCGTTTCTTCTTAGACCGAATTGCTAAAAAGCTTTGGATTTTGGATGGACAGGGGCAAGTAGAGGAATCACTTGATCTTTACAGTGAGTACTTGGAGAAGCGCGAGCAAGCAGCGACTGCTAAAGTAGAGACACCAAAAGTTGAAAAGGCAAAGACTGAAAAGCCCAAATCAGATAAGAAGAAGCTATCGTTTAAAGAGCAAAAAGAATGGGAAACGATTGCAGATGATATTGAAAAAACAGAAACAGCCATCATGGAGACGGAAGAAGGAATTGCTCAAGCTGGTTCAGACTTCACGAAACTACAGGAATTAACGGCTAAGCTTGATGAGCTAAATGCACACTACGAGCACCTGATTGAAAGATGGTCTTATTTAGATGAAATTGTTAACGGATAAGGAGCGATAGACATGAAGATTATTACAATTGAACCGACACCAAGTCCCAATTCTATGAAGATTGTTGTTGATACAGAGCTACCGTTCGGGAAAAGCTATAATTTTACAAAAGATAATAAGGATGAGGCAACTGGCGAAGCTGCAGCCATTTTAGCTATTGAAGGAGTAAAGGGCGTTTACCATGTAGCGGATTTCTTTGCGGTGGAGCGCAATGCTAAGTATGCATGGGAAGGCATTCTAGCAAGCATTCGTCAAGTGCTAGGAGAAGATGTACAAACACAGGATGAAACGGTTGTGGCCAATGAGTTTTACGGTGAGGTTTACGTGCATGTACAGTTTTACAAGCAGGTACCACTGCAAGTAAAAGTGTTTGATAATCAACGTGAACATCGTGTAAGCTGTGGTGACCGTTTTGTAGAGGCCTTTAATCAAATCATTGAATCAGCAGTAGACGAGAACTATATCTTCCAACGCAAGTGGATTGATTATGGGGTGCGGTACGGCGAGCTTGAGGAAATTGCTGAAGCAGTCAAACAGGAGATCGATGTCACGTATTCTCCAGAACGCTTAGCAGAAATTGTAGCTGCCATCAATAATGATGACGAAAAAGCTATTGTAAAAACAGACAAGCTAAAAATAACAGTGGAGCAGTTCAATCAACCAGAATGGGAGAAACGCTTCCAATTGCTTGACCAAATGGCCGATCCAGAGCTAGATGATCTACCATTACTTGATTTAGCCTTACGAGATGAACAAATGTCCATTCGCCGACTTGCTACTGTGTACTTAGGCATGATTGAAGATGTGGCTGTTGTTCCTTATTTAGAAAGAGCCCTTCAAGATAAAAGTGCAGCCGTGCGCCGAACTGCAGGTGACTGCATGAGTGACCTTGGCTTTGTTGAATTTGAAGGAGCCATGCAACAAGCCTTACAAGATAAAAACAAACTGGTTCGCTGGCGTGCAGCAATGTATTTATATGAGGTCGGCACGGAGCAATCTTTACCAGCATTACAAGCTGCCGAAAACGATAAAGAATTCGAAGTAAAATTACAAGTCAAAATGGCCATCGCCCGTATCGAACAAGGCGAGGAAGCAAAAGGCTCGGTCTGGAAGCAAATGACCGAATCCCGTCAACAATAAAAAGGAAAAACCAGCTGATGCTGGTTTTTTTCATTGTATGGGGTGGGCTTCGCTCTGGGGATGATAGTTGTTGCTCATAAGTGTTGATAAACGGCTTAATATGGGAGACTTCGCTCGTAAATGGTATGACTCCGCTCATCTGTGTGAGGAACCGCTCGAAGGAGGAGTGAAAACGCTCGAAAATGTGAGGAAACCGCTCGTAAAATTGAAGAAACCGCTCAAAGGATGTGTGAACCCGCTCCTAAAGTTGAGGAAACCGCTCAAAGGAAGGATGACTCCGCTCATAAGTGTGAGAAAACCGCTCAAAGGAAGGGAGAACCCGCTCCTAAAGTTGAGGAAACCGCTCAAAGGAAGGATGAACCCGCTCATAAGTGTGAGAAAACCGCTCAAAGGAGGTGTGAATCCGCTCATAAAGTTGATGAACCCGCTCAAAGGAGGGGAGAACCCGCTCGAAAATGTGAGAAAACCGCTCAAAGAAGGTGCCACCCCGCTCATAAGTGTGAGAAAACCGCTCAAAGGAAGGATGAACCCGCTCATAAGTGTGAGGAAACCGCTCAAAGGAATGGTGACTCCGCTCATAAAGTTGAGGAACCCGCTCAAAGGAGGGGAGAACCCGCTCATAAATTGAGGAAACCGCTCAAAGGAGGTGTGACTCCGCTCCTAAAGTTGAGGAAACCGCTCAAAGGAAGGATGACTCCGCTCATAAGTG
>NZ_DAMDAY010000051.1:0-27342 GCF_032093475.1 Lysinibacillus sp.
GCTGCTAATTGATACACCGCTACACATGCAAATGCTTTTGAAGCATATGCTACTTCTGCTTTTACGCCCAATTTTTTAAACGTATCGATAAAGCTACGTGCACGCTTACGAATAAGTGCAGTATCATACACGAAAAGTGGTGTACCATACTCTTTTGCTAAGTCTAGTGTGTCTACCTGTCCAATTGTTAAATGACCATCTTCAGATACCGCTTGTGTTCCATATAAATGCATGTGCATCTCTCCCTTTTCACATCGTTCCATCTTGTTATTTTTACGCATTGATAGCGAAATTGTACCTTCAAATAAACGTACACCATCAAATAATTATTTCCACTAAGCAAGAAAATGTAAATGTATAATACTTACTTTTTCTTGAATGAAAATAATTTTTGCAAAAATCACAAAATACTATATGTGAACTTTATCACATGAAAAAAACGAGTGCAACGGCTCCTATGATCTTTTTCGCTGTTTGGAAGCGACTACATAAGGTCTTAATGCATCCGCAGTCATTGGGAAGCGAATAATGACACGTAGCATTGCCTTTGGAAAGAATGGAACTAGCGGCCATAAATAAGGTGCCTGCATTGGTCGCAATGAACATAAATACGTAAACAATAAAAATAATCCAATAAATAATCCGTTGACACCCCATATACCTGTCATAATCAATAACATCAACCTAAAAATTTTGATTGAGATACTGAGCTCATACGACGGGATAATGAAAATAAGAATAGCAGCAACAGCTGTATAGAGCACAACCTCTGAAGAAAACAATCCTACATCAATGGCAATTTGACCAATAATCACTCCCGCAACCAATCCCATCGCAGTAGATAATGGTGAGGGAGTATGAATGGCGGCCATCCTTAGAAACTCAATACCTATATCGGCAATCAGAATTTGCAGCAATAAGGGTACATGTGATTTTTCCTCAATACCTAAAAAGGATAGGGCATCAGGAAGTAACGATTCATTCGTTGCAAATACATACCACAATGGTAGTAAAAGTAAACCCATTACAGAGCCAAAATACCGCATTAGACGTACAAAAGTTCCAACAGTTGGCGCCTGTCTATACTCTTCTGCGTGCTGTAATAAATGAAACATCGTAACAGGCACAAGAATAACCGATGGAGAGGTATCTACCACTATGGCTATATGTCCTTCAAGTAGATGAGCTGCTGCAATATCCGGCCTTTCCGTATAACGTACAAATGGAACTGGATGAAACTTCTGCTTAAAAAGCCATTCTTCTAGCGATTTATCGGCCATCGTCAGGCCATCATGATTAATTTGTCCAAGACGCTGTCGTAATCCTTCGAGCATATCTTCATTGGCAACATCCTTCATAAATGCAATCGCGACGTCAGTTTGGCCGATTTTTGATATTTTATGTAGCTCGAAACGTAAATTACTATTGCGAATTCGTCTACGAATTAAAGCCGTATTCTGCATTATTCCTTCCGTAAAACCATCCCTCGAACCTCGGATAACCTTTTCATTGTCAGGCTCCTCTGGTGAACGACCCGGGTAGTTTCTCAACTCGGCAACAAAGCAATAGCCCCCTTTAGTAATAAAGGTTACTTGTCCACTTAAAATGGATAGTAAATAGGCTTTACGCTCTGTTTCCTCTGAACGTCCATGGAAATTAAAATAGGACTCAAAATATTCTTTCTCATCCTCAACATCAATTTCAATGTCCGAGTCCTCATCTGGGAGCATACTAGAGAGTAATTGTGTTAAAGCTTCCCCGTCCACAAGTCCGCTAATATAGGCACAAAGGACCGGCAAATCTTTGACAAATAAGTGTTTGACACAAACGTCAAATGATTCGCCGTCACCAAAATGTTCTATAAGAAAATCTTCGGCTTCTTCTAAGCTGTTAAATAATTTATTTGTCATGCTGTCACCATTTTCTTAGATGTCTTTTTTCATTACTTCTTGCTCCACTGTTGCACTTGTCGCCATCCAACTTTTCAGCTGGGCGAGGATTTTTTTCTCTAAACGGGATACTTGTACCTGAGATATTCCAAGTCTAGTCGCAATTTCAGTTTGCGTGCAATCTGAAAAATAGCGTAAATAAATAATAGACTGCTCCCTCGGCTCAAGTCTCGTGAGTACTTCTTTCAATGGAATATAGTCAAATGGTTGTTCTGATTTTTCATCTTTCATTTGATCCATCAATGTAATGGAATCCCCTTCGCTTTCATACAATTGCTCGTGGAGAGATGCTGGATCTCTTAGCGCATCAGAAGCTGTGACAATTTCTTCAGCTGTAACACCAAGCACCTGAGCAAGCTCTTGAATAGTCGGTGGATGTTCATTCTTTTTAATAAATTCTTCTGTAGCATGACGGATTTTAAAGTTTAGCTCACGAATCGAGCGACTCACCTTCACCATGCCATCATCCCTTAAAAAGCGTTGAATTTCTCCGATGATCATTGGTACTGCATAGGTTGAAAACTTCACATCATAGGTTAAATCAAATTTATCCACAGATTTCATGAGCCCTATGCAGCCAATCTGAAATAAATCCTCGAGTTCAACACCCCTTGTTGTAAAACGTTGAACGATGGACCACACAAGCCTCGTATTACCTTCTACCATTCGTTTACGAGCCTCATGATCGCCCTGCTGTGCACGTGCAATTAGATCACGCATTTCCTCCTGAGACAATAGCTTATCGGACGACTGTTCTAACGGCTTCACTGTCTCAACCTCACATTACCGCTGTGCGAACTGTATAAAATTTCTTCGTAAACGTTACAGTTGTTCCTTCTTGCCATTTAGACATAACTGTTAGCTGATCCGAAAAACTATCCATAATAGTAAAGCCCATACCTGAGCGTTCCATTGCACTTTTCGTTGTAAATAACGGCTCCATTGCTCGACTAACGTCTTCAATTCCTACCCCTTTATCCATGACAGATACTGTTACAATATCATCCTCACGTTTTGCATGAACTGTAACAACACCCTTACCATTTTCTTCATAGCCATGAATAATGGCATTGGAAACCGCTTCTGAGACAACTGTTTTAAATTCTGATAACTCATCAATTGTTGGGTCTAATTGTGCAATAAAGCCTGTAACAGCCACACGTGCCAAGGCTTCATTTTCACTAAGTGCTAAAAAAGTTAATGTCATTTCGTTATCCATTTACAATCCCCCTTACGCGATCAATCGCTTGTTCCTCTGTTGCATCCATCATCCACGGCCCTAAACCTGAAAATTGAAATACTTTTCGCATCGTTGGCGATGGATTCAATAAAATAGTTCGCCCAGCAACTGCTTCTAACTCTCGCATACGACCAAGCACTAATCCAACTCCTGAACTATCCATAAAAGATAGGCCTTCTAAGTTCCAAATGATGGTCGTCACAGTGCCTTGAAAAATTGCTGCAGAAATTTTTGCTCGAATTTGTTCTACTGCATGATGATCGAGCTCCCCAAACAAACGTATAACGACTGTCTCTCTTGTGACCATTTCTAATTGATAATGCATGAACATCGCCTCCTTCTCGTGCAATTCCACATTCAATACGGTGAATCCTTGCGGCTGACAGAACTAGTGCAAAGTCTTCCGAAATAGTGTCTAATCGACATACTTATAGCTTTTTAGGTTAAGTGCAGTATGGGATAAATCTACATTTTTTAAACGCAACTCATTCTTAAACTTCAATTGTTCTATTCTTTAATTTGTTTGTCTTCTAAGC
Organism: Lysinibacillus sp.; assembly: GCF_032093475.1. Lineage (NCBI taxonomy): Bacteria > Bacillati > Bacillota > Bacilli > Caryophanales > Bacillaceae > Lysinibacillus > Lysinibacillus sp. The sequence continues at coordinate 3,726 of NZ_DAMDAY010000051.1, forward strand.
TCAATCCATCTATTTGATTGTTCTTTCCTTAAAACACAAAAAAGCGAGAACTCTCTAAAAGTGAGAGCTCTCGCTAAACTAACATTTATACAATTGTATAAGCTTTTTGTACTTTATTAATTGTTTCTTCGTCAATTGGATTATTTGAGTATAGATAAGCAATGGTATCACCATTGTTAACATGATCGCCTTTTTTAGCAATCAACTGAATTCCTGCATCATAATCAAGTTCAGATTCCTTCGTTAAACGTCCAGCTCCTAAACCGACACTCGCTTCACCAACTAATAGGGCATTAATTGTTTCCACCGTACCCTCTGTAATTGCTGTTACCGCTACTTTATAAGCTGTGTCATTTTGAACAATATCAGAGACTACTCCACCTTGTGCGACAATAAACTCCTCAAATTTTGCAGCGGCCGAACCATCCGCAAGCACACGCTTAACAGCTGCAGTTGCTTCTGCTTCCTTTACACCAGCGGCAACTTGATACATTAAGGAGGCAATGACGACACATTCATCGACTAAATCTTCATGTGTTTCTTCTAACTGTCCTTTTAATAAAGCATAGGCTTCTACGACCTCAAGCTTATTACCAATCATTTTACCTAGTGGGTTATCCATATCGCTAATATGTGCAACCACTTTACGTCCTAGTTTTTCTCCAATAGCTATCATTGTATCCGCTAAAAGCTGTGCTTCTTCTTGTGTCTTCATAAAGGCACCAGATCCACATTTAACATCTAATACAATACCATCGGCACCACTTGCAATTTTTTTACTCATGATTGATGCAGCGATTAATGGTATAGAATCAACCGTACCTGTTACATCTCGAAGGGCATACAACTTTTTATCAGCTGGCACTAGATTACCTGTTTGACCAGCTACTGCAATTTTATGTCGATTGACATTATCAATGAACTCTTGTGAGGAAAGCTCTGTTTTCAAGCCTTTAATCGATTCTAGTTTATCGATTGTACCTCCAGTAATACCTAGACCTTTACCACTAAATTTAGCCACAGGAATTCCTAGGGAAGCAATAATTGGTGTAACAACAAGTGTAACCTTATCACCAACTCCTCCTGTTGAGTGCTTATCAATTTTAAAGCCTTCAATGGATGTTAAATCAATAACATCACCTGATTCGATCATGGCCTTTGTTAAATAAAATGTTTCATCATCAGACATACCTAATAAGCGTATTGCCATTAACAGTGAACTTGCTTGATAATCTGGGATTGAACCTGTCGTATAGCCTTCAACAAAATACTGAATTTCAGCTTGAGATAGCTCTAATCCTTGTTTTTTCTTTTCAAACAGTTGAACCATATTCATACGAATAACCCCCTTATTTCAAATCCTGTAAGAAACTTTTGCCGAATGGTGGTGCTTCTACATGAAAGTTTTCAGCAACTGTTGCTGCAATATCCGCAAACGTTTCACGAAGTGCAAGTTCTGCTCCTCCGTTGAAGCGTGGTGAATAGACAATTAACGGTACATATTCACGCGTATGATCTGTTCCATGGAAGGTTGGATCATTTCCGTGATCAGCTGTAATAATTAATAAATCTTCTTCTGACATCGCTTCCAAAATTTCTGGTAAACGTGCGTCAAACTCTTGTAATGCCTGTCCATATCCTAATGGATCACGACGATGGCCAAAATTGGCGTCAAAGTCTACTAAATTTAAGAAGCTCATACCACGGAAGTCACGGCGTACAACCTCTGCAAATCGATCCATACCATCCATATTATTTTTTGTACGAACGGCATCTGTAACACCTTCACCGTTGAAAATATCAGAGATTTTTCCAATAGCAATTACATCTAACCCTGCATCCCTCAAAACATTCATCGTTGTACGGCCAAATGGCTTTAATGCATAGTCATGTCGATTGGAAGTACGAGTAAAGTTTCCTGGTGTACCAACAAATGGACGTGCAATAACGCGCCCTACTAAATATTCAGGCTGTAATGTTAATTCACGAGCAATTTCACATATTTTATATAATTCTTCTAATGGAATGATTTCCTCATGTGCAGCAATTTGTAAAACAGGATCTGCCGACGTATAGACAATAATCGCACCTGTTTCCATATGCTCCTTACCAAAGTCTTCAATGACTTGTGTACCACTTGCCGGTTGATTGCACAGCACTTTACGACCTGTACGCTTCTCTATCTCAGAAATAAGCTCAGCTGGAAACCCTTCTGGATACACCTTAAATGGTTTATCGATATTTAACCCCATGATTTCCCAATGACCAGTCATCGTATCTTTACCAACAGATGCTTCTTGCATTTTACCGTAGTATGCTTTTGGTTCCTTAACTGGATGCATGCCTTGCAATGATTCAATATTTGCTAAACCAAAGGACTCCATCACTGGCATTGTAAGCCCATTCATTTTTTCAGCGATATGTCCTAGTGTATGTGCACCAACATCACCAAAATTTGCAGCGTCCGGTGCTTCACCAATACCTACGGAATCCATGACAACAACATGGATTTTGTTAAACGGTTTATTCATAATGGTTGCCTCCTAATCTCATGACTCTATTTTACCAAAAAAAAGCTAAAAATAAAGGTCAGACATCCGACTAAAAAATATTTTTCCTTTTAGAAGTGTTAAGCTCGTGGATGGAATTGCTTATAAACCTCAGATAATCGGGTTTTACTAATATGTGTATAAATCTGCGTAGTAGAAATATCTGCATGGCCAAGCATTTCCTGCACCGCTCGTAAATCGGCTCCATTTTCAACCAGATGAGTAGCAAAGGAATGTCGCAATGTATGTGGTGTTAACTCATGTTGGATGCCTGCCTTTAATGCATGCTCCTTCATTAATTTCCAACAACCCTGCCTTGTTAAACGTTTCCCTCTTTGATTAATAAAAAACGCATCTGTTTTTGGATGCTTTCCTTGTAATTGACCACGAGCACCGTTTAAATAGGCATTAATGGCTGATAGTGCATTTTTGCCAAGTGGAATAATCCTTTCCTTTCCACCCTTCCCAAATACACGTACAAAGCCCATTGTTAAATGAATATCGGCTAAGTCCAACGCAATAAGTTCACTGATGCGCATACCTGAGCCATATAATAACTCTAGCATTGCTAGATCACGTATACCTTGTGGTTTACTACGATTTGGAGCTGTTAGTAAAGCTTCAATTTCTTCGATAGATAGGATATTCGGCAATTTTTGCTCTATGGTTGGCATTTCCAAATGAACCGTTGGATCTGTTTCAGCACGCTTTTCTCGCAGTAAAAATTGGTGAAAGCTCCGAATAGAGGAGATATGACGAGCAACGGTACGGCTTGTCTTGCCTTGTGCCCGCAATTGCTCTAAATGCCGTAATATGGTTGTTCGTTCCACACGGCTAAAATCAGCCATCCCCTCTGCCTCCTGTAAAAAATGCACATAGCTTTCTAAATCTCGGCGATAGGATGCTAATGTATTATCAGATAACTGCCTTTCCACCTGGATAAAATGGATATAGTCCTCTACTGCATATTGAAACTCATTCATCACAACGCCCCCTCACTGTCAATTATTCTCTATTTTAGCACGGCAAAAAGAAATGTGCTAAAGCACCCTCCATTCGACATAATTCAACCCATGTCGTTACATCGTAAGTTCAGAAATTCGGGTTAGCCTAAAAGCTAATCTTCCCAATCATTGCTTTCTACTGAATCAAGATAAAACAAAAAACTGCCTATTTCAATCTATACTAAAGATTAAAACAGACAGTTTTTCGTTATTAGTCTTCATTCGTTTCGTCGTTCTTATCATGACAGCGCCAGCATATGCCGTGGAAAGTTAGTCGGTGATCTTTGATGATAAAGTTCCAACGTTTTTCAACTACGGCTTCCACATCTTCAAGCAAATCTTCTTGAATTTCATCAACAGCACCACATTCGATACAAACAAGATGATGGTGGAAATGGGCAGCTCCCTCTTGGCGTAAGTCATAGCGCGATACGCCATCGCCAAAGTTGATTTTGTCGACAATTTTGAGCTCAGTTAATAATTCTAACGTTCTATAAACAGTAGCTAGACCAATCTCTGGTGCTTTTTCTTTTACTAAAAGGTATACATCCTCAGCACTTAGGTGGTCCTCTTCGTGCTCAAGCAAGACAGCAACTGTCGCTTCTCGCTGCGGCGTCAGCTTGTAACTAGCACTATGCAACTGTTTTTTTATACGATCAATTCGGCTCTCCATGTGACGCCCCCCTAAACTCTTTCCATTATACCAAAGGAGTAAATCCTATTACAAGATAGTGAATAGATTTCTAACAAGCTTCTATTTTTTTATCTGATCTCAATTTATGTCCATTCAATTCATCATTTTAACACATAAGAAATAACAATAAACTCTGCAACTAGTATGATGAAAAATGCGATAAAATTCAACAAAATTGTCCGACCAGATACTTGTTTCCCGATTTTTCGCTTTGACCAAGCAGGTACAAGTAAATTGCATAGGACTAGCAACAATATACAATAGATGAGCTGAAATGGAAACCACCAAATCGTATAAAGCCAAAAAGCTTCAAGTTTTTGTAATAAAAAAACCGAGCTAAAGCCAAAAAAAGTGGCACGCATAGCTACAGTCACACGTACTAAAACCTTTAAAACGCTATGTGTCGCTAGTAGCAAAACAAGGCCTATGGAAATAGCAACAGGTAAAACTAAACGAAAAATGGATTGCCTGTCCTCATCTGCTAAACGAGGCTCTATAAATAAAATAAATGGTTCCGCTTTCGGTCCACCAATAATATGAAAGAAGATAACACCACAAACGAAACTTACCGCAATGATGGAAGCGTGATAAAATATAGACACCGTACGAGACATAAACATGCTCCTTTTCTATCAAGGTTTGTACAGCTTATGCTCGTCCGTCTCTATTATGCTAAAAGATTATTTTCTAAATTTGCTGCAAGCCAAAGTACCGCAAATGCTGTTTTAGCATCGTATATTCGTTGATCTACTACCATTGTTTGTGCCTCTTCCAACGAAACTTCTAATAGTTCGACAAATTCATCCTCATCTAAGTCTGCTTTATTTTCTATTTTATATAAACCCTTGGCAACAAATAGATAAATAACTTCATCCGCAAAGCCTGGAGATGTCGCAAATGCCTGTAAAAAAGTTAGACTATGTGCCCCATAGCCAGTCTCCTCCTCTAATTCTCGGCGTGCTGTTACCACTGGTTCCTCACCAGGCTCAAGTTTACCAGCAGGAATTTCAATTATAGAACGTTCAAGCGCTTTACGATATTGCTCTACCAACACTAGTTTCCCCTCAGCCGTAACAGCAATGACTGCCACAGCACCTGGATGCTTGATAATTTCTCGTTTGGCAACCTGACCATTCGGTAACGTCACATCATCAATTTGTAGTTTTACTATTCTTCCGTCATAGACCGGTGTCGTTTTAGTTGTTTTTTCCTCAAACTTTTTCATTGACGATAACCTCGCTTGTTCTTCAGATATGTTCATTGTACCATTACAAGTAGAGAAATCGAAGGAGGTTGTTCACATGAAAAAAAGACAGCTTGGCACAAGTGAATTGTTTATTTCAGAGATCAGTTTAGGAGGCATGTCTCTTTCGACAGATAAAAAGCAAGCTGCTACTATTGTCGATATGGCTTTAGATGCTGGCATTAATTATATTGATACAGCAGATTTATATGATTACGGTGCAAACGAGGAAATTATTGGGGCAACCCTAGGAAAACGTCGTAAAGATGTTATTTTAGCCACAAAAGTAGGTAATCGCTGGACTGAAGGTGTCAATAGCTGGCACTGGGATGCATCCCCGTCCTATATAAAAGAAGCCATACATGCTAGCCTACGTCGTTTAGGTACTGACTACATTGATCTTTACCAATTACATGGTGGTACAATCGAGGATGACTGGGATGGTATTATCAGTACATTTGAGGATTTGAAAAAAGAAGGTATTATTCGGGAATATGGTATTTCCTCCATTCGCCCCAACGTGCTACGTCGTTTTTTACCCGCAAGCTCAGCAAAAAGCGTTATGATGCAATATAGTGCATTAGACCGTCGCCCTGAAGAATGGTTTGAGTTGATTGCAAAGGAAGGTGCATCTGTCGTAACACGTGGAACAGTTGCGAAAGGCTTACTAACGAATAGCTGGCAACAACGTCTACAGCATGTAAATGGTTTTAATACCTATACAGTAGATGAGTTATCTACAACGTTAACAGACTTAGCTGCTCAATATGATGATTTACATGCACTGGCAATCGCCTTTAATCTAAAAGAACCTACTATCGCTTCAACGGTCATCGGTGCAAGCTCACAACAACAATTAGCTGAAACACTTGCTGCATATGAAAAAATTGATTCGATAACAGATTTTAAGAAAGTCAATAAGCTGACTAAAGATGAGCATTATCAAGAACACCGATGAAAAAATGGTTGATCTTTATCATCTGTCTAGTCATACTAATCACCTCTTCAAGTATGACCTACGAGCAACAAAGTATTTTACCTGAATTAGAAGACTTACTTTCCAATAAACCTTTTGAAGAACAACTATCCGTTTTAAAAATTCCGTATTGGGGAACAACCGTATCTATTGAAGAACGCGGTTATTTTCCATTTGTAGAATTTTTAATTCGTAAATTGACACATTTTATCGGGTTTGGATGTATTGCACTTGGTCTGTACTTTGCATGGGGAAAACGCCGTTTTGCAGCTATTATTGCCATTATCGGCACGGCTTTTATCGCAATGCTTGATGAATTTCGTCAAAGCTTTACTCCAGGTCGCACGATGAGTGGTCAAGATGTGCTTGTTGATACAGCCGGGGCCATTGTTTTTGTTGGTGCAGTCGTCATTATAAGGAAATTGTTTAAAAATAAAAGACAAAAGGCGTTGTTTTAGCCTTTTGTCTTTTATCTATAATTAATGAGGAATCTCCAAAAAAAGAATGACTCTGTTTCTTTATATAATGTAGCTCCTGCTTTTTCTAAAACTCGATGGGAAGCCTTATTATCCTTTTCAGTATCAGCTATAACATACTTTACATTTGGTTGACTAAGTAACCAGTTCTTCAATGCGATGATGGTTTCTGTCATATAACCACATCCCTGAAAACTAGGAAAAGTGTAATAACCAATGATCACTTCCAGCCTCTCGTTAGGCATCCCTTTTAGCATAATGCCTCCAATAGCACAATTTTGTTCTTTTAATACAAGCAACCAATTTGTATGCCACAGATAGTTTTGCTCATCTTCTAAAACCTTGAAGAGTCTGAAATGCAATGCTTGTTTAAGCTCGTCATCTAATATTTCCTCAAACTTACTTAACGACAGCTCTTTTGCCATTTGTTCTCCACGCTCAATTAGTAATTGTAGATACTTAGCATTTAAAGGTATTAATCTTAATCTTTCTGTTTGTATTTCTAACATGGCTGTTACTCCTATCATAATTTAATCATTTAATAAACTACAATAAGGTATATGTTATTGGCAGCGTCCTCCATTTTATGATTAAGAATCTCTTGCCTTTATAATATCGTCTATTAAAGGATATTTTATATGGACATAAAAAAACAGTGAATCCATTTGTGCATGAATTCACTGCTTTCCCATTTAATATTTTGAGCCTTTATCTCCGTATTCGTTTAGTAATTCTTCAAACGATTTATTTTTTTCACGTTGTTTGCGTTCAAATGCAAGTTTTGCTTGGCGTTCTTCTTCTGCCGCTTGCTCTTTAGCAGTTAAATCTTGCTTCGCAGCTTTTAATTTTGCAAGTACATCGCCACCTAGTTGGTCTGCTAATGTTACAGCTTCTTGCTTTGGTAAACTTGCTGTCATGCTATTAGCCGCATGTTGCTGTTGTTTTCGTTTCTTTCCCATTCCATTCACCTACTTATTGACATTAAGGGCGCTTGACAACAGTTGCTACGCCTTGTCCACCACCAATACATAATGTGGCTAAGCCCGTTTTTGCATCACGCTTTTCCATCTCATGTAATAGCGTCACTAAAATTCGAGCACCACTTGCACCGATTGGGTGACCAAGAGCAATCGCACCCCCGTTAACATTTAGTTTATCATGATTAAAGCTTAATTCACGATCTACAGCAATCGATTGTGCTGCAAATGCTTCATTTGCTTCAATTAAATCCACATCATCTAATGTTGCCCCTGCCTTTTTTAGCGCTTTTTGCACTGCTTTGACAGGACCTGTTCCCATAATGGCAGGATCGACTCCTGCGCTGGCATTAGCAGAAATGATGGCCATTGGTTGAATACCGAGCTCTTGTGCCTTTTCCTTTGACATCACAACAACGGCTGCGGCACCATCGTTAATGCCAGATGCATTCGCTGCTGTTACTGATCCATCTTTTTTAAATGCTGGACGTAACTTTGCAAGAGAATCTGCTGTCACACCTGCTCGAGGAAACTCATCCTTTTCGAAAAGAATAGGATCACCTTTGCGCTGAGGAATCTCTACAGCGACAATCTCATCTTCAAACTTGCCTGCAGAAATTGCGGCCTCTGCACGTTGCTGTGAGCGAGCTGCGAAATCATCCTGCTCTTCTCGTGAAATCTCGTACATATCACATAGGTTTTCTGCTGTAATTCCCATATGATAATCATTAAACGCACACCACAAGCCATCATGAATCATTGTATCGACTACCTTTTGATCTCCCATACGGAAGCCTTCTCGTGCATTTTTTAAGACATAAGGCGCTTGACTCATATTTTCAAAGCCACCTGCAACAATAATATCAGCATCTCCTGCTAAAATGGCCTGTGTTGCTAAATGAACAGCCTTTAAACCAGATCCACATACTTTATTGATGGTTAAAGCTGACACTTCATGTGGTAAACCAGCCTTTATCGCTGCCTGCCGCGCTGGGTTCTGCCCAAGTCCTGCTGATAAGACGTTCCCCATAATCACCTCATCGACCTGCTCTTTTGCTACACCTGCACGAGCTAATGCTTCTTTAATGACAATACTACCTAAAGTTGTTGCTGGTACGTCTTTCAATGTCCCTTGAAATGAGCCTATAGCTGTACGCACAGCACTCACGATTACTACCTCATTTGTCATGTCCATTCTCCCCTTTTCCCCGTTCAAAAATCAACACTGCATGCATATGCTACTAGCAGATATGTATATTTTAACAAATGTTTTGACGATTTTCGATAATAGAAATAATCGCAGTTTTGCCAAAGTTATTGTAAAATGTTGACGTGTTTTAAACAATCTTAGTTGGGAACATTACAAATAAGAAATAGCATGTGGAGGTGTTTTAGATGAAAAAGAAGATGCTTTTATTTTCTGGTATTACGACAACGCTAGCCGCGGCTGCAACAGGTTTGTTCGGCTTCGCGCTTTCCAATAAATTAATGTATATACAGCAAAAAGACCCTGAATTTGTTCGCGAACGTGAAACGACAGCTAAGCGCTTTGACGAAGCTTGGTATAATAATAATTTGAAGTGTGAACTCAATATTGATTCTCCAAATGGTTACACCATTCGCGGCATTATGTTTCAACCTTTGGAAACCAATAACACCATTATCATTTGTCATGGTGTTACGGAAAATAAAATAAATTCCGTAAAATACGCGCGATTATTTGAAAGACTTGGCTATAATTCAGTTATTTTTGACCACCGTCGCCACGGTGAATCTGGAGGCAAAACTACGAGTTACGGCTATTATGAGAAAAACGATCTGGATGCGGTAGTGAAAACAGTCAAGGCGATGATTGGTGAGGATGCTATTCTTGGTATTCATGGTGAATCCATGGGTGCTGCAACTATGCTACTGTATGCTGGGACAGTAGAAGATGGTGCTGATTTTTACATTTCCGATTGTGCGTTCTCTGACTTTTCGATGCTTCTCAAGCAAATCGCCAAAACAGAATTTAAATACGGTTCCATTATACCCATCCGTTTTGCCGATTTCTTCGTTCGCCTAAGAGATGGCTACTCTTTTAAAAGTGTCACACCTGCTGAAGCAGTTACCCATATTGAAAAGCCAATACTTTTTATCCATAGTATTCCAGATACATTTATTCCAGCCTCTATGTCACTTGATTTATACAATAAAAAAGTAGGTCCAAAAAAATTAAAACTCTTTGATACAGGTGCACATGCACAGTCCTTTAATGAAAATATGGATGAATATGAAGATTTAATTCATGATTTTTTAGAAAGTTTTATTTACCAAAAAATAAATCGAGATTCTTCCTCCTCCAACGTCATACCTTTCCATTTTTAGCAATATAAAAACCTTGCTGATTAAAAATCACGCAAGGTTTTTAAGTTATTTTATTCCGCAAAAACGATATGCCATTCATCACGTTTTGCTAAAAATTCTTTCGCTAAGGCTTGTGCCCCTTCCAAGCTATGGCTCGCCGCCCATCCACATTGCACCTCATTGCATGCAGGCACTGCTGTTGCTTTCGTCACATCTGTAAAGGTTTTTTCCAAAATAGATAATAAATCTTCATAATCAGTGTGATTAATAAGTGATACATAGAAGCCTGTTTGGCAACCCATTGGACTGAAATCAACAATATGATCAGAGTAATTGCGGATAATATCAGCTGATAAATGCTCTAAAGAATGTAAGGCTGGCATTTCCATGTGCTCTTTATTGGGCTGTTTAAAGCGTATATCGTATTTGTACACTTCATCGCCATTTTTCCCAGTTTTAACACCTGCTAAACGAACATACGGTGCTTTTACTTTCGTATGATCCAGATCAAAACTTTCTACATTTGTCTTTTCACGTTCCATTTCTAACAGCTCCTTTTCTATCAATACTACCTATTATAGCTAGTTTCCCAAAAATAAGTGTAAATATTTTAAATTGCATGAAATTTTATATTTTTAAAGAGAATATCAATCTGATAAAATGTTCCTCCCATTTCAAGGGGTTTTCGATATCCGCTTTTTTGTCCTTCATGAAATAATAGAAGTGTTGAATATTTGAGATAAAAAATGTATAGCTGCTCCATTATTAAACATTTCTTAAACAAAAAGAAGGGATTATCTCAATTTACTTTTGAGATAATCCCTTCTTTTTGAACCCACGAAAAAAGCAACCAGTTACTGAAACTAGCTGCTCCTTAAAAATTCCGATTACTTTTGGAATTTATTCATTTGTGCCATCATTTGACGTACTTGCTTTTCAGACGGCGTACGACCCATTTGTGCCATCATCATTCGAATCATTTGCTCATTAATAGGTGGGTTTTCTTTTAAATATTTCATCATAGCTTGACGAGCGAAATAGAAACCAAGTGCCGCGCCCGCTGCTAATGCGATAATTACGATAATAATCCAGCCCCATGTAGGCATACAACCAACCTCCTCCACTACAATATACCGAGAAAAACTCTCCACGCTCCATTATACACCAAATGATAGCATGTTACTATATATTGTAGTGAATTTTCCTAGTGCATTGTATACTTCATCGGCTTTAACCACCCACACTCATTATCCTGTTTATTAAAAGCAATAAACCGTTCACTCATTTTAGCAAGCATTTGAAATAGATCTAAATCTAGCATTCGCGAACCTTCGCAATAAACGCAAATTTTACGATCGACTAAATAAATAGCCATTTTGCCTTTTATAGGATGTTCTAAAAACAAAGCATTGCGAGCTCTTTCTAAATGGGCATATTTAGAATCAAGTTGATGCTCCAACATTGCTGCAATTTCTTCAAAACGAACGGATTCGCATATATAGGCAAGCTCTTTTAAGGATTTCTCATTGGCATCTTCACAGCCTTGCATCATTTCCAACAACTTACGCTCTCTGCCAAAAATAAACGTTAAATGCTCTTCTTTTATTTTATATATAGAATAGGTTCTCAACAGAAATCCTCCTTCGCTCGTTTCTTTTCCATAAGTATAGCTCATCCACTCTTGTTAATTTGTCAAACGAAGGAAGGATCTATCTTCTATTTTTGTCGAAAAAATTCTAGTTTCGGTTCTAAAAATGACTTTATGGCAAAAGCTAAAATTCGCATTAGAAATCGATGAATAGTTATCAAAAATAGTAAAAGTAAGTCGTAAAACACTCCGAAATCCCCTCTATTACTGCTGCTTAGAAGAAGCTCCGCCTCAAGACCTAGTACAAAATCAATTTCGAGTCCGTTTTAGACAATCATGCAAATAGGTAACATAAAGGTACAAACGAAAGGAGCTAAAACAAATGAGAAAATTTCTTTTTTTAACTGGAGGCGTAATCGCAGCATGTGTTGCACTTGCCTTAATCGGACCACTTGCAGGCTTACTATTCTCCGGATTATTTGTAGCACTGGGCATGCATTTCTACATCGCTAGCAAATCCACATTCGGGAAAATTTTCTGGTTTACGGTTGGTCTAATCGGAGTCCTATCTGCAGTTTCTAACATTCCAGCCATGATCGGTCTTGCAGCAATCGCTATTATCTACGTCATCTATAAAAAATGGAATGGCGAAGATGTAAAAATCCCTACAATTGAAGGGAAAAAAGAAGAAGATCCATTTACAAACTTTGAAAAAGAATGGTCAAATCTAACAAAATAAAAGGAGCGAATTTAAATGAATTTATTTCAACGTTTTAGATATACAGTAGAGGCGGACATACATCACCTATTTGATAAAAAGGAACAAAAAAATCCAATTGCGATGTTAAACCAGTACATTCGCGAGGCAGAAAAACAAACAGAACAAACAGGTAAATTATTAGAACGTCAAGGGCAATTAAAGGAAAAATTGGAGCAAGAATTTAAAGAGAACGCTGAATTACTCGCAAAACGTGAATCTCAATTAGCGTTAGCAACAACTAGCGGAGAGCAAGATTTAATTGATTTCGCAACAGATGAAGTAACAGCTTACACAGCGCGAAACCATACATTACAAGCAAGTATTGAGGCGAGTACACGAGAATACTTCGAGCTTGAGCGCAAATTCGAAACAATGAAACATAAAATTAAAGACATGAAAGTACGTCAATTACAGTTGATGGGGAAAGAAAACGTAACACGTGCTCATCATCAAATGGACGGTATGATTGCCAAAAACAATAAAACAAATTTTGAAGATTTAGAAGCCTATATTGATAAATTAGCTTACCAAATCGACAAAGATCATGAGGTTACAACTTTTGAGGCAAGATTGGCAGAATTAGAAAAAAAAGCAGCCGAAGAAAGCTCACCACTGCTAATTGAAAATAAATAACATGATATAATGAAAGCAATGCGCCAACTTTATAAGGCGCATTCTTTCACGTTTTAAATTAGAGGGACCCATTCCCTCTCTTATACTATTAGTAGAAGGAAGGGTGACCCTCTTGCAAAATTTCACAACTAATAAGCTCACATTTTGGGTACTATGCTTCTTTTTACTCGTTTTTGTAGAGCTCACTATTTTTAATAATGGTGGCGCCTTCTGTTTATTGATTGGGGCAGTACTTCTCTATTTAAGTTTTTCCAAAAAAGTACGTTTTTTCAAATGGACAGGAATTTTCTTTATTGCGGTTGCTCTGTTTACTATGTGGAGCTTACGTTTATTCATTGTAATCATGCTCTTATATATGCTCTATCAATACTTACAACGAGAAAACGAGCCAAAAGTGGTTGGTGCAGAGCTATTTGAAAAACTCCCTGCGACTAAAAATGACTTAATCGGTACAATGCCTGCTCCTACGGAAGCGTATAAATGGCAAGATGTCCAAATTCAACGCCTTGCAGGAGATATAACTATTGATACAACACAAACCATTTTACCTGCTGGTACTAGTCTTATTACGATTCGGCAAGGTATCGGCAAAGTTCAGATCTATATTCCATATGAAATCCCTTTCCGTTTACACTATACAACATTATTTGGTGAGCTTACATGCTTACATGTAGGGCCACAACGTATATTAAATGAAAGTGTTAGCTTCTCCGATGGCAACCCTGAGGATGCAAAACGTATTTTGATTATTCATGTCGCAACATGGCTTGGAGATTTGGAGGTGCTACGCAAATGATTGCCTTTATCTCAAGATTATTTACTTTATTTTTCATTTTAATGAGTGCTACATTTGGGCTGCTTGTGGCTGTTTGGGGAAACCCAGACGAAAAAAGATGGGAGCCTTTATGGCAACAGAATTACGATAATTTTCCTCTAGGTGGAATCATTGTTGTTAGCCTTTTTGCACTCAGCTTCCTGTTTGCTAGCTGGATTAGTATGACTGCTCGTGCACGAGAAGCTCAAGCAACACGTATCGTGAAGCAATTAATCGAGCCAGACTTTATTTTTCCTAAAAAGCAAGCTTTACCAAAGCCATTAAAAAAAGCACTTATTCAAACAAGTGAATTAATTGATACACAGCGTAAAAGCTTACAGCGTTTATCTAATGAACGGGCGGAAGCTAATGACAAAATTATTCAGGAGCGCATAATTGCTGAACGCCAACGACTTGCTCGAGAACTGCATGATTCCGTGTCACAGCAACTGTTTGCTGCCTCCATGTTGCTCTCCGCATTAACTGAAAATGACGAAAATGCTACGAGTTTAAAACAAGTGGAGAAAATTGTTCAACAAGCTCAGCTTGAAATGCGTGCATTATTGCTGCATTTACGACCTGTAGCGCTACACAATAAAACATTGGCACAAGGCTTAGAGGAATTGATTATTGAGCTTCAGCAAAAAGTTTATTTTCATATTGAATATGAGTTAGAGGAAATGGCCTTAACCAAGGCAGAGGAAGACCATTTATTCCGTATTGCTCAGGAAGCGCTCTCCAATACACTTCGTCATGCTAAGGCAAGTGAAGTGGAGTTACTTTTAGTTGCACGAGACGACTTAGCTATTTTACGAATTCAAGATAATGGGTTAGGCTTTGATGTAGAGGCAGATAAATCCACTTCCTATGGCTTACAAAATATAGCAGAACGAGCAGTTGAAATTGGTTGCACTTATAAAATTGTGTCAGTGCCTGGAGAAGGAACGATAGTGGAGGTTAAAATTCCACTGCATAAGGAGGAGATCAATGAAGATGATACAAGTGCTCATAGCGGATGATCATGAAATGGTACGTATTGGTGTCTCAGCGTATTTATCAGCACAACCGGATATTACAGTTGTTGGAGAGGCTGAAAATGGCAAAGAGGCTGTAGAACGTGCCCTTGAACTTAGACCTGATATAATTTTAATGGATAATGTCATGCCGATCATGACAGGAGCAGAGGCAACAGCAGAAATTTTAGCGGCATGGCCTGAGGCAAAAATTATGATGGTCACTAGTTTTTTAGATGATGATAAAGTCTATCCTGCCTTAGAGGCTGGGGCAGTGAGTTATATTCTAAAAACATCAAATGCAAAACAAATTGCCGATGCTATCCGTAAAACAATAGGTGGCGAAACGGTATTAGAGCCAGAGGTAACATCCAAAATGATGCACCGTATGCGTCACGGTAATAATACGCCCCTTTACGAGCAACTTACTGACCGTGAAATGGAAGTATTATTGCTGATGGCACAGGGCAAAGCCAATCAGGAAATCGCCGACGAGCTATATATAGCCTTAAAAACGGTAAAGACGCATGTAAGCAATATTTTGGCTAAGCTAGAAGTGCAAGATCGCACACAAGCTGTTGTCTACGCCTTTCAAAATGGGCTCGCTAAATAGCCTCCTACATAAAAAGACTGCATGTTAGCATGCAGTTTTTTATACTTTTAGAGATACTTTGGTAGATCACTTACATGATGACGTGCACCAATTACATCATATACTACTCACTCTTCTTTTTACCCCACTCACAAATTGAACCTTTTTTTATTAGATACGTTAATATTTGTAAAAAGGGGGGCATTTCTTTTATGGATCATCGTTTTACCTATCATAACTTTGTCACAAACAATGTGTTTTCCTTACTTGATCCTATCTTTCTTGTGATTTTTCTGTTCTCTATTTTGCTACTCATTATGGTTTGCATCAAAAAAACACCCATTTGGTTATGTGCTATTTTTGCCAGCTTAACCGTCATCGTTTCTGGTCAGCTTCTTTGGTTTTCTGCCATTATCGTAGATGAATTAGGAATTGGTGGTAGTACAAAGGATTTTATCCTTTTCATGGGTATTATAGTCACTCAATTCTTGGCTTTATACATTACGGTACTAAAAAGCTATAAAAAAAGAAAAGAACCGCAACACTCATTAGAGAAAGAAGCTCACTGAGTGTTGCGGTATTCATTGTTTCTTTTATAATGCTTTTACTTTTGCTACGACATTTTCTACCGTGAAGCCGTATTTTTCCATTACTACTTCACCTGGTGCTGATGCGCCAAATTTATCGATAGCAAGCACATCACCTTCAAAGCCAGTATACTTATGCCAGCCGAATGATGCACCCATTTCAATCGCAAGACGTTTTGTCACAGCTTTTGGTAGAACAGATTCTTTGTAAGCTGCATCTTGTTTTTCAAAGCGATCCATAGATGGCATTGAAACAACAGCTACATCCATTCCTTCAGCTTTTAATGCTTTTTGTGCTTCAACAGCAAGTGAAACCTCTGAGCCTGTTGCGATTAAAATCGCATCTGCAACTTCTTTTGTAGCAGGAGACACTGTATAAGCACCTTTTGTCACACCTTCACGTACTGTTTCAATAGAAGCGTCAAGTACTGGTAAGTTTTGACGTGATAATACTAAAACTGTTGGTGTTCTTTCAGAAGCTACTGCAAGTTCCCAAGCGACTGCTGATTCGTTTGCATCTGCAGGACGAATAACAGATAGATTTGGCATTGCACGTAATGATGCAAGGTGTTCGATTGGTTCATGAGTTGGACCATCTTCCCCTACTGCAATTGAGTCATGTGTAAATACATATGTTACAGGAAGACCCATTAATGCAGATAGGCGCACTGCTGGACGAACGTAATCTGAGAACACGAAGAACGTACCACCAAATACATTTAAACCACCGTGAAGTGCCATACCGTTCATAGCAGCACCCATTGCAAATTCACGAACACCGAACCAGATGTTGCGACCTGCATAATCGTCTGCTGAGAAGTCACCAGCGCCCTTCATTGTTGTTTTATTAGAGCCGGCAAGGTCAGCTGAACCCCCAAAGAAAGATGGTGTTTTCTTTGCGATGGCATTGATCGCATCACCAGATGAAGAACGCGTTGCTACTGATTTACCTGCCTCATATACTGGTAATTCAGAAGCAAAATCCTCTGGTAATTCACCATTCATTGCTTTTTCAAATTGAGCTGCTAACTCTGGGAATTCTTCTTTATATGCTGCAAATTTAGCATTCCAAGCTTCCTCTGGTTGTGCTCCTTGCACTTCAGCAGCAGCAGTAAATGTATCATATACTTCTGCAGGAATCTTGAACGGTTCGTGAGCCCACTCATAGGCAGCTTTCGTTAAAACAACTTCATCTGTACCTAGTGGTGCACCGTGAGAATCTGCTTTACCAGATTTATTTGGAGAACCAAAACCAATAACCGTTTTTACTTCAATTAATGTTGGTTTGCCAGTTGATTTTTTCGCTTCTTCAATGGCAGCATTAATCGCATCAACATCTGTACCATCTGCTACTTTTAAGTAATTCCAACCATAAGATTCAAAACGTTTTTGCACGTTTTCTGAGAATGACTTTTCTAAGTCACCATCCAAAGAAATATCATTAGAATCGTAAAGCACGATTAATTTTTCAAGTTTTAAGTGGCCTGCTAATGAAATAGCTTCAGCAGCTACACCTTCCATTAAGTCACCATCACCACATAGTGCAAATGTGTAGTGGTCAACGATGTCATGACCTGGTTTATTGTAAGTAGCCGCTAAATGACGCTCAGCCATTGCCATACCAACAGTCATAGCAATCCCTTGACCAAGAGGACCAGTTGTTGCCTCTACACCTACTGTATGACCGTATTCAGGATGTCCTGGTGTTAATGAATCCCATTGGCGGAAAT
The DNA here is from genome assembly GCF_032093475.1 of Lysinibacillus sp. NCBI lineage: Bacteria > Bacillati > Bacillota > Bacilli > Caryophanales > Bacillaceae > Lysinibacillus > Lysinibacillus sp. Next base: position 21,708 of record NZ_DAMDAY010000051.1, read on the forward strand.
TTTGAATTTCTTCCATTGGTAAACCATAGCCTCCAAGATGAAGTAAGCTGTATAGAAGCATTGAACCATGACCAGCTGACAGTACAAAACGATCACGGTTATACCATTTTGGATTGGCTGGATTATGGCGTAATTGTTTTGTCCATAGCGTATAAGCCATTGGCGCTGCCCCCATCGGTAAACCTGGGTGACCAGAATTTGCTTTTTCAATAGCGTCGATTGACAAAGTTCGGATAGCATTAATTGCTAATAGATCCGCATGTTGAGTCATTATATTGTGACATCCTTTCTCGTCCTATATATTGTTCTTTTACAGTTTAGTCAACATTGCTGTAGAAAACAATGCTTTTGTTATACTATTTGGTTTTTCATACATACTTTATTGAATTGTGTCACATTAATTTAGAAATTTATTTTTTTTCGCTTGTCTAACCTTCTCTGGTGTGACATCATTACCTTCTACATCCACCACTTTTACATTTTCAATCGTATCGCGCATTGTTGCTCGGAACGTATCTAAGTACTCCTTACGAAGCGCTGTTCGCTCCTTTGCCTCTTCCTCTGTTAATTGTCCACTTTTTGCTTTGGCAGAAAGTTCATTAATTCGATTAATTTTTTCTTTTGATAACATTGTTACACACCTTTCAATACCTATCTTAAAGACTTCAGTATGCAAAGTATAGCATGGTTTCCCTTAAAATGCAGTTATACCAACCCTTAATAACACCTCTTTGCTATTATTCACATGACTTCCAGATGTTAGAGGTGTATAACTATAGTAAAAGGGAAAAATTGATAGATATTGGGGGAATGAACGTGAATATTACAACTCAACGATTACTTATCAGAAATTTTGAAGCAAAAGATTTTCCTGCTATTTATAGCTATTTGTCAGATAAAACGGTGATGCATTACATGCCTGAAGGCGTTTTCGATGAAGAACAGGTACGAAAATTTATAATAGAAAACAGTGATGTACAAGCCAAACATTTTGCCATTGTTTTAAGAGAGCAACAATTGGTGATCGGTCATATTGTTTTTCACCGATACTTTGGTGAACATACCTATGAAATCGGATGGGTTTTAAATCCTCTTTATCAGAACCATGGGTTTGCTTCTGAAGCGGCGCGTGCTGTTTTAGATTATGGCTTCACCGAAATGAAGCTTCATAGAATAATTGCAACATGTCAGCCCGAAAATATCGCTTCATATAGGGTCATGGAAAAGATAGGTATGCGACGTGAAGGTTTTTTTAAAAAATGTATACCGCATGGTGAAGATTGGTGGGATGAATTTTATTACGCCATTTTGCAGGAAGAGTGGACGAACAAAGGAGAGTGTGAATGAAGAAAACGGCTGTATTATTATACCCTCAATTTAGTGAATATGAATTAAGCGTGGCCTTGTCTATATTAATGCAAGGTGGCAAACCTATCATCACCCTAGGTTTAGACAATGAACCAATACGCGGGGAATCGGGTTTATGCTGTGTAGTGGATTCTCTAATAAGCGAGGCGAACTTAGCTGATATTGATAGTCTTGTATTGCCAGGATGCATGGACATATCTTGCCTACAACAAGAACAGGAAATATTCGATTTTATACGTGCAATCCACGATAAAGAAGGCATTATCGCAAGTATCTCTAGCTCCCCCTATTTATTAGCAAAGGCTGGAATTTTAGCAAACAAACAATACACGGTTGGTTTGCCTTTAGATGGAATAAGACAGTTAGGGATTTTTGATCTACGACATTATTCTGACGAACTCTTTGTGCAAGACGGCCATATCATTACAGCACGTGGTAGAGCCTTTATTCAATTCGGTATTAATTTAGGGAAAGCGCTAAATCTAAATTTTAATGCCAACTGGTATGAAAAATAAAACACTCCACATGTCTAATCCCTTGGACATTTCTTGTAGATTTTCGCTATAATAATGTCTAATACTTCGGACAAAAATGGAGGGGTAAATCTGAAGAATATTATCAAAGTTTTGAGAAAAAGATTAGGAATAACACAAGCTGCTCTTGCTAAGGAATGCGGGGTTGTCAGACAAACAATCAATTGTATTGAAAATGATAAGTACGATCCGACGCTTGAATTAGCTTTTAAAATTGCTAAAGTCCTCAATAGTCGTATTGATGAGGTGTTTATCTATGAATAGATTTCATCCTAATTATATGATTACTATGAAAGATTTCGTAAAAGAGGACTCCGTATTATTACGAAAACAAACACAAGAAGTGACAATCCCTGTGACAAAAGAAGACCAATATACATTATTATCAATGCTGCAATATTTAAAAAATAGCCAAGATCCAAATCTAGCAAAAAAATATAAGCTTCGACCTGGAAGTGGACTATCAGCTAACCAAATTGGCGTAGATAAACGAATGTTTGCTATATTTTTTGATGACTATGAAATGATGTTGATCAACCCTAAAATAATCAGTCATTCAGTAAATATGATTTATTTACCAGAGGGAGAAGGGTGTTTATCTGTTAATCGACCAGTCCATGGTTTTGTGCCAAGATATGAACGTATTAAGGTTAAAGGTTATAACATTAATGGACAAGAAATCATCGTGCAGTTACAGGGCTATGGTGCAATTGTTGTCCAACATGAAATCGACCATCTAAACGGCATTATGTTTTATGACCGAATTAATAAAGAACACCCTTTTAAACTACCTACTAACGTAAGCATAGAAAGCTTATCTTCCTATTAATAGCGAAGTACAGAAGATAAAAAAAGATTAGCAGGCTATATCATTTTCCTGCTAATCTTTCTTGATGTTCTTGAAATCTGCGATGGACAGTCGCTTTACTAACTTCAAAACCTAACCCTCTAAGCGTTATAGAAATTTCTTCAAAGGTAAATCCACGTTTACGCAGCTTGACAATTTCATCTACAGGTAGTTCCTTACGCTCCTGACCATGCGGGTTACCTCGATTCGATAAATTGTTTTCAGGACGGTAGCCATTCTCTACAGCACGGCGCATACCTCTACGTATTTTAGCATTATGTATTCTACGCTGGTATTCCTCTACTATCGCTAAAATCTCAAGCAGCATCGTGTCCATTTCGTTTAGTTGCACCGGTCCTGCATCACGCATAGAGAAAACATCTGTTGCTGATTTTTGTAACAAATGCAACACAGCCATCCTTGCATTTCCACGTCCTAAACGTGTTTCATCTTGTACAAAAAGCGCGTTAATCCCCTTTTCTTTAATGAAATCAAGCATTTCAAGTAAGCCCTCACGTTCTACATCGTAGCCGCTGTGCTTATCCTTAAAAACGCCCTTCACCTCATAACCTTGCTCTTTTGCATAGCGCAGTAACTCTTCTTGTTGTCGCTCTAAAGACGAGCTTTGTGTTTCCTTTTCAGTACTTACACGGCAATAGACAACAGCCGACAGTTGATTATTGATCATTGTTCGTTTCTCGCAATTTCAATGGTATTGATGGGATCGGCCTGATTACTCACTACAGGAATGACTAGAGATTTTCCTGCCACAATTTTAATATCCGCTAGCTCATTTTCTGTTTTCACAAGCTTAATCCAATCTTCAGTACTCATTTTACCACGGTATTGCTCTGCTAACGACCATAAGCTATCCCCGTGTTCGATTTGAATTTCAGCGTAACTAACGTGTCCTGGATCAGTAATGTAAAGATATCCTGCAAATAGTAGACAAACTCCCATCAAGATTGAAATATGTGTGTTTTTCTTTAACCATGTCATGTTCAAAACCCCTTTTGTAGAATGTTTGTTCGGAATGTATGTTCTCATAATAAAGCGAACAAACGTTTTTGTCAAACACTTTTCGAACCTATGTTTGCATACGTGTTCGCATTCTGTTATACTATCAAATAAGAAGAATGATATTAGAAAAAAGAGGTGAGCACTCATGAAAAAAGTTTCAAAAAGACAAGAGGATATTTTAGCTTTTATTAAAGAAGAGGTACGAGCTAAGGGCTATCCACCATCAGTACGAGAAATCGGGGAAGCAGTTGGACTTGCTTCAAGTTCCACTGTTCATGGTCATCTAGCTCGATTAGAACAAAAAGGCTTTATTCGTCGAGATCCAACAAAGCCACGTGCGATTGAAATTCTAGAGCCTGAAGAATCCATTCAAAAGCAACAAGTAATTCATGTTCCACTTGTTGGTAAGGTTACAGCCGGTTCTCCTATTACAGCTATTGAAAACATTGAAGAGTATTTCCCGCTACCAGATACGTATGGCACAAGTGAAGATCAATTGTTCATGCTTGAAATTATGGGGGAATCAATGATTGAAGCAGGAATTTTAGATGGGGACTTAGTCATTGTGAAGCAAAAGGCAACAGCCAATAACGGTGATATTGTTGTAGCTATGACAGCTGAGGATGAAGCCACTGTAAAACGTTTTTTCAAAGAAAAAAACCATTTCCGTTTACAGCCTGAAAATTCATCCATGGAGCCAATTATTGTCGATCAAGTTTCTATTTTAGGACAAGTTGTTGGTCTCTACCGTCGTGTGCATTAATTACGAAAATAGGTATCGAGGATTATATGTTCCTTATGAGCATGTATCCTCTTTTTTACGCAAAAAAAGAATCCACATACTAGCATTGGATTCTTTACTCTATGCCCTTCTAAGCTTCTTTTTTGAACTTTAAGCTAGCCTCTACAAATGCTGAAAATAATTTTATAGCGTTCTCTTCTCCTGCTATGGCCATTTCCTCAGGATGCCACTGAACTGCCAAGCAAAATGGTAAATCTTCATGAACTACCGCTTCGATAATACCATCGCTTGATTTCGCTGCTACTTTTAATTTCTCTGCTAGAACATTCACAGCCTGATGATGAAATGAATTTACAGCAACTTTCTCTTGTTCTAAAATAGTTGCTAATAAATTATCTGCAATAATCTGTACATAATGAGTAGCTACAGCTCGACCTGATTGCTGTGCATGTTTAAGCAACTTCGTACTAAAATGGTCACTATCAATGTCCTGATATAAAGTACCACCTAATGCGACATTTAAAATTTGGATTCCACGACAAATACCGAAAATAGGCATTTTTCGTATAAAAGCAGCTTCAATTAAAGCTAGTTCAACTGTATCCCTCGCTGGATGAATTTTCCCTAGCTTTGGTGATGGCTCTGCTCCGAATAGAAATGGATGCACATCATAGCCACCCGATAACAATAAACCATCTGTAAGAGCTAAAATTTGAGCCGCATCCTCCTCAACACCTAAAGGAATAATAAGCGGAATTCCTCCCGCCTCAATAATACTTTGACTGTAAGCAGCATTTAAATGAACGGATAAATCATCCTCCACAAAGGCTGTAATGCCAATAACCGGTTTCACTTGCTTCCCTCCATATTCTTGAAGATTGACAATTACCAAAAACCTAAATACCAATTGATTAATGAATCACCATAAAAATAAACAATGATCGCTGCTAAGGCGATAGACGGACCAAAGGGGAAGGGTGTTTTTCTTCCTTGCTTACGCTTGAACAAAATGATAACCCCCACAATCATACCGATAACTGCCGCCAGAAATAGTGTTAACAGTGTATTGATTGTGCCAAGAACGAGTCCAATTAAAAAGAATAATTTAATATCTCCTCAACCCAT
>NZ_DAMDAY010000052.1:0-27069 GCF_032093475.1 Lysinibacillus sp.
TTTCCTATTACTCCAGGTGCCCTATCCTCCACTTTTTCTGTTCTATCCATCACTTCGGGCATCCTATCCACTACTTTTTCTTTTTTATCCTTCAATCTTGAGCGTTCTATCCACTTCCTCTATTCTTTCCTATTACTCCAAGGGCCCTATCCTCCACTTTTTCTTTTCTATCCTTCAATTTGAATGTTCTATCCATTTCTCTATTCTTTCCTATTACTCCTGGTGCCCAATCCTCCACTTTTTCTGTTCTATCCATCACTTTAGGCATCCTATCCACTACTTTTTCAATTCTATCCTTCAATTGGAGTGTTCTATCCACTTCCGTTATTCTTCCCCATTAATCCAGACGCCTTATCCTCCACTTTTTCTGCTCTATTCACCACTTCCGGAATCCTATCCACTACTTTTTCTGTTCTATCCTTCAATTTGAGCTTTCTATCCACTTCCGTTATTCTTCCCCATTAATCCAGACGCCCTTTCCTCCACTTTTTCTGTTCTATCCTTCAATTGGAGTGTGCTATTCACCAAAAGCTTCTCTATCCCATAAAAAAAACGCCCACCGAGGTGAGCGTTTCCTTTTATTCATTCGTACCTTTTTCCACATCGTATTGTGTAATCCAGTCACTAAAGCTGCCTACGTATAATTGGATGTTTTCATAACCTTCATCTGCCAAAACAGCATAGAGTGGGGATGCTGTTACACCGCTGCCACAGTAGACAACCACTTGTTCGTCACGCGCAACTTTTTGACGTAATGCGTCGTTCGCTTTTAATTGTCCATCTACCTTCAGCTGCTCCCAATCGAAGTTTTTGGCTGTGGGAATATGTCCTGCTACTTGATCTAATGGCTCTATTTCTCCTCGGTAGCGCTCCGCTGCACGTGCATCGAGCAAAGTAGCCTGCACTTCACCATCAACTATAGCCTTTACGGCTTGCCGTGGTGCATAAAGCTCATCCTTCCAAACAAAATCGATGATCGTTGGTGGGTATTTAATAATATCCTTGGTGAACGGAATTTTCGACTCGAGTGCAGGTGCACCGCCGTTTACAATCACAACATTTGGGAAACCTGCATAAGTTAGCATCCACCATGCACGTGGAGCAAATGGAGCTGCTCCTTGATCATAGACAACAATTTGATCATCATAGCTTAAGCCTAATTCTTGAAAGACGGACGCTAATTTTTCCTTGCTCGGCATTGGGTGTCGGCCTTCTTTACTGTCCATATCTGATAGCTGTTGTTCTAAATCAATATGAACCGCCCCTGTTGCATGGCCTTCTTCAAATGCTTTTTTCCCTGCCTCTTTATTCTGAAGATCGAAACGAGCATCTATAAAGCGAACCCCATCAAACTGAATTTCATCCACTGATTTGAATACTTTTCCCATATCAATCACCTCATGCGTATTGTAATTGTGCGTAAATTGCTTTCCAGGAAGCTAAACGGCTCTCTTCCTGTAGTGCCAATCTTTCTGTTTCAATTTGTTCAAGCGCTTGATGATAAATATATAAACGTAATTTTTCTGCTTCCTCTGCAATAAACGTAATCGCCCATGTCATGAGGGAAACTTTCTGTGCATCTAAATAATCTTGTGCATCTGGCTTTGTTAATGTTTCAAGCGCTTCACTTAACTTCATTTTTTCATTCTTTTCAAAGAATGCTTTTTGATTGCGGAAGTGAGATTTTACGCTCGCATATTTTGAGATATCCGCGAATGGTCCTTCAAAATCCAATAAATTCGGCTCTGAAGATTCGAATGATAAGAACGAGAAGCTTCGATTTAATTCTTTGAGCTCGCGTACTTCATCTTTAAAGCGTTGTTGCATTTTTTTACTAATAAACTGTGATAAACGGAAATTAGTAACACGCATTTCCTGGGTGAAATCAAAACGTAAACTTTGCATGACTTCCTTCAATGCATGCTCCAATGCTTGCTGTGCTGGCATCGCTGCAAATGTCGACGGATTGTATCCTTCCTTAAAGAATTCTGGATAACGATAATAGACACGTTGTAGAACATAATACAAAAGCTCATCAAGCTCTTGCTTCGTTTCACTTTCTAACATACTTGTATTAAGCGCACTGAACTTCGTTTGAATATGTTGTTCAAGTGTTGTTAGTTCCTCTAAACGCTCATCTTTACGTTTTAAGTTTTCCTCCGTTTGGGCAATTAAATCTGCCAGGCGCTGCTCTGTTTTATCAACTTCTTCTGCAAGTGCCTGTACGGCTAGTGCACTCAACTCATCATTTAAGAATGTATGGAAGTCGTTTTCAAACGGTGGCATCCCTGATGCTAAATCAGCATCTTCTACTTTTTCTTTTAACGCTAATAGGCTGGAAACCCCGTACAAGCGAGGGAAACGAATACCAAAGCGTTGTAACTCTGAACGAACATAGCCTTTTACATCTTCTTGCTCTTCTTCAGTTGTTGCTAAATCAATCGCATTGACAATAAAGAACATTTTATCAAGCTCAAATGCATCCTTTACACGACCAAGCTGAATTAAAAACTCACGATCAGCTTTGGCAAAGGCATGGTTATAATACGTAATAAATAGGATGGCATCTGCATTACGTATATATTCAAAGGCTACCCCTGTATGACGCGCGTTAATAGAGTCTGCTCCTGGTGTGTCTACTAGCGTCACACCCATACGTGTTAGTGGGCTATCATAATAGAAATCAATATTGTCAACAAAGCAAGATTTATTTTCTTGCGCAACAAACTTTTCAAATTCTTCACGGTCCACACGGATAATTGTTCCCAGTTCAGATTTAAAAGTTGGATAGCCTTCCTTGTAAGCACGAATAAATGATTTATGAACATTTAAACGCTCATCCGATAACTGTACGGCAAGTCCTTCATCCGCACGGTTAAATGCTTCTTCCAATGAAGATACTGCCAAGCCGATTGCTTTATAAGAGCCTTGAATATCCTCTAACATTTGCTCGGCCGTTTTAAGCTGTACGTCTGCCGTTTCATGTGGATGCTCAGGCGTTACAGGGCGAATTTTATTAATAGCTGCTGTTGTAGGGTTTGGCGATACTGGTAAGACCTTCGCGCCCATTAATGCATTCGAGAAGGAAGATTTCCCCGCACTAAATGCCCCAAACAAAGCAATGGTAAAATCTTTTTTCTGTAATCGTTCCACTTTATTTTCAAGATAGTGCGCAACTTCTGCAAAGCCTTGTACCTCTTTGACAGCATTGGCCGTATGAAGGGCACGATGAATAACACCATCAATTGGTAAAGTCGTTGCACTAACAGCCTGCTGAACTTCTTCTTGTTGGATCACTACTTCTTTCGGCTTCAGCATAGACTCATCAAACAAGCGAATATCGGCTAAATCTTGCTTAAAAGCATGTTCCCAATTTGTTAGCTGTTGATTCGCAATTTTACGGATTTCATTGCTTGCTTGATGCATAATGCTTGCACTATATTGCTGATAGCCTTCGATTTCAAGTACAGCATTAATCGCATCCACTTTATCCTGCATAGCAGCCATTTTTAGTTTTGAAGGTGCTGCCGTTTCTGTTGCCACTGCTTCAAGCGTTGTCGCTTGGGCATTTTTCCAGCTATCTGTTTCTTGGATGAAATAGCGCTTCGTTGCCTCTGCGACACGGTTAGCAAAGTTTAATACAGCATCACCTGTTAATAGTGCGCCTGTTTGAACTTGCTGCTCGATCAATGAGAAAGGTAAGTCAAATTCATAGCCATCGATCGCTGAAGCCCGTTCTTCATTTAAAGCGCCAACATCCTTCAAGGCCTTTTTCATAAGCCCTTTTAGATGCCCTGTGATTTGGGCATGAACAACATTTTGATAGGCACTATATGCATCCTCTTTACGACGATTACGCTCTTCCTCTGTTTTTTTCTTGGCAGTAAAGAGTCCCCCTACTTTAAAGCCCTCCTGCATACTTTCTAAATACAGACGTAAACGGTCACGTAAATCAGCTGGCATAATAGCAGCATTCGCAAGTAATTCCTTACGCTGCTCTTCAAACGTTTCATTCCAAGCTTCTACTGAGAATAATTCAACCTGACGATTTAATTTATTGTATTGCTCTAAAATATCTTGATGGTGTGCCCAGTCATCTGCACTTAAGATGTCTTCATCAATAGCTAAACGATCCTCTTTTTCTTCCATTAAATAATTGTCATGCTCACTTTGCAATAAACGCAATGTATTCGTTGCTGTTTGTACAAGCTGCTCCTGCCAATCATTCATACTATCCATAACAATTTTCTTGACCGCCTCAAAATCATTATGTGGATGTTCTGGCTCTCTTAAAGAAGTGAAGAATACACCTTTCGGTACAACTCCCCATGCAGTAAAGGAATTATGAACAGTAGCTTTAAAGTCCTCAAAGCTTAATTCATTGTCTTTATGCTTATCAATCATATTGACAATTAAATAAACGTTTGGATTATATTTCATTAACTGCTTTGTAAATTGGAAATTCAGCTCTGACTGCACATGGTTATAGTCCATTGTATAAAATACGATATCGGCAATATGGAGTGCTGATTCAGTTGACATACGGTGTGCATCATCTGTTGAGTCTACCCCTGGCGTATCCATCACGGTTACACCTTCAGGGAGTGTAGAAGTACTGTGGCCAATTTCAATTTGTGACACTAAGTCTCCATTTTTACTTAGCTCTTTTACCGTTTTAAAATCATAGCCAGCCTCAAATTTAACAGGCTTTTCATTGCGCATATAGACGATTGCATAGTCTTCCTCAGATTTATGCACTTTTACGATGTTAGCACTTGTAGGAATCGGACTAGAAGCTAGTAAATTTTCGCCAGACAGCGCATTAATCATACTTGACTTCCCTGCAGAGAAATGGCCTGCAAAGCCAATCACATACTCTTTTTGTTGAATCTTCCGAGCAAAAAGTGATGTTTTATCCATACGCTCCGTATCACCATTATGCTGATAGATTATGTATTGCAAAGAAGCTTGCTTTAAAAGCCCCTCCAATTGTTGTTCAAAATCTTTCATGAAACCAGTAACCCCTTTTTCGTTAATTATTCATAATTAGTATTCTACCTTATTCAACTAGCAAAGTATAACACTAATTTACGGTAAAAGGCATGTATGCCAACGCTTCCTCCTAGCTAGTACGCTTCGATTGTCTGAAATAATACTCGTTAAATGAAAGATGCTCAACTAGATAGAATGATATTTTCTTCATATTTTATAGTGAACCTATTCGGGGCAAGACTATTTTTTAGAAAAGAGTGTGATAGCACATGGTGAATCCTAAGAATCATCAGCACGTTGAAAAAGATTGTCCTTGTAACTGCGAGAATCGATTTATCTGGCCCCGTATAAAAGCAACAAACGGAGTGCCCGTTGTTCCTCCTTCTGAAGTAGTCCCAGAAGGAGCCATTATTCCGACCATCCATCGATATTTTTATATTGTCACAGCGGATCTTGATTTAACAAATGGGGCTACACTTCCAGCGACCCTCTTTTGGAATGACAATGCCGACCCCATTACTGAATTTACAATTTTTTCGCCCAACGGTTATATCAATCTTTATATTAATGCCGTTATGCAAGAAGGCGGCATTTATACGGTAACTCCTGCCTCACTTACGATTGATCCCTACAATGCTACATTGTATAGAGGAACGCCCATCATCATTGAATCACTAGGCTTCACAACAAAATAAGCAACACGAAAGGAGGTGAATCAGGTGGCACTTTCCATCATTAATATTCATGTCAATGTAACTGGTACTTCTACAAGATTTTTTAACGTCTTAGCTGCACCTCTAGCTATTACAGACGGCACAACAGTCGCTGCTACAACATTTTTAGATGATAGCGGCACAGCTGCAACTACATTTCCTGTAGTCGCGAATGGTTACTATAATTTATATATCAATGGCGTTCTACAGGAAGGTGATGCGTATACAGTTTCTGCAACTGAAATAACATTCAATACTGTTACGGCTTCGCTTTCTGCTGGAACACCAATTGTGCTTGAAGCAGTCGAATTAGTAACAACGATTTAAATAAAAAGGATGCCTTAAACAACATTAAGGCATCCTTTTTTCACATTTGTTCTAATTGCCTTCTGAGCGCAGCAATTTTTTTAGCATAGCTCAGGGCATGTGGGCCATCTCCATGAATACATAAGGTATTCGCAGCCACTTGTATTTTTTTTGATTGTACTGATAAAACTTCATTTGCCGTCAAAATACCTTTTACATGTACCAGCATTTCTTCTTCTGTTTGAATTAAGGCATTTGGTTCTTGTCTGTTTACTAATGTACCATCATCATTATAACGACGATCAGAAAAGACTTCCTCATATACTGATAGTCCCTTTTCCCTTGCGATTTTCGCCATTTGGCTACCAGATAAACAATATAAAATAAGTTGTGGATTGAAATCGTACACGGCATCGATAACGGCTATTGCTTTTTCCCGATCATTTGCACATTGATTATAAAGTGCTCCATGCGGCTTCACATGATGAAGTATCCCTTTTTCAATTTGCACAAATGCTTGCAATGCGCCAATTTGATAGACCGTCAAATCGTATATTTCAGCTGGACTTAAATCCATATTTCGGCGTCCAAATCCCTCACGATCAGGGTAGCCCGGATGTGCACCAATATGGACATTTTTACGAAGAGCACTGCGAATCATTTGATGCATAATTGTATGATCTCCTGCATGATAGCCACATGCAATATTGATAGAGGTTACATAGTCAATTATTTCTTCATCTTTTCCTGATATAAAAGCTTCGAAACTTTCGCCTATATCGCAATTAAAATCCATTGGCATCATTCCTCCAGTACAAACTTGATTGTGTTAAACATACGCATTTGAGCCACTTTATGTAAATCATCTTCATGGATCGTCGCAATAATAGGATAGCCTCCTACCGTTTGAGCATCTGCCATTAAAATAATGGGATTACCACTTTGGGGCACTTGGATGGTGCCAAACTGGGTGGCTTCTGAAAGGATATCTTGCATATTTTGAAGTTGCAGGGTAGGCCCCTTTATGTAATAGCCCATACGATTACCACCGATAAATTGAAAAGGATTTTGAAGAAAAAGGCGTTGACTCTCCTCGGTAAATAACTCGAAATGGGGTCCTTTAAACATTCTCACTGTAATGGAGCTGGCAAAAGTCGGACGATATGGGGCATAAAGGCCTCTATTCATTTTTAATGGAGATGCGACTTGCCCATACAAAATACTCCCTTTCGAAATCGCTGTACCTAGGTTGCCAAGTGGTAGGTATGAGCTACTACCAAGCTCATATTCTGAATGAAATCCTCCGAGTGGTGTCAGGTAAACAATGGAACCTTGACTCACATTCTTAATCGCAAGTCGATCACCCTTTGTTAATTGGAATGTCTTCCACATTTCGATTGGCGCACTATTGACCAAGCATGTGCAACATCCACCAGTTAAAACATAGATGCTATCTGCCAGTGCCTCAAATTCAAATCCACCTACAAACATTTCAAAAGATGTTTGGTCATGAAAATGATGTAAGATTAACTGAGCTGCATGAAATGATACGTTATCCATCGGTCCAGATAACGGAATACCAAATGCCCGATAGCCATACCGTCCCTTGTCTTGTAAGCTACCATAAACACCTTGTTTTGTTACGAGCAGAAGTGGCTTCAATCGCTACACTCCTTTGCTTTTCATTTCCCAAAATTGTTGTTTGGTAATTTCATAAAATTGAACTTCATCACCTAGTTCGAATAGAAACGGTTCCTTCCCATTCGCATCAAATAGATCGAACGGCGTTTTACCGATAATATTCCAGCCACCCGGTGAATCAACGGGATAGATTCCTGTTTGTCCGCCTCCCACGCCAACGGAACTCGCAGAAACAGATGCCCTTGGATTCTTTAAGCGTGGCACAAACAGTTTTGCATCAAGCTCTCCTAGGTAAGGAAAACCAGGCAAAAAACCAATTAAATAAACATAATAGCTTTTGGACATGTGTAGCCGTTTAATGTCCTCAAATGATAAGCCTGTATAATCCATGACGCGCTGTCTATCTAAGGCAAATTCCTCATCATAGCAAACGGGTATTTTTAAAAGCCTATTCGTCCCATCAGCAATAGCTGTGGACACTTGCATCTCAAGCCATTGCCTTCTTAAAAGGTCCACATCTACTTGCTGTTTGACATAGGCTGTAACTGTATGATAACTTGCTACGCTTTCTATTAGATTGTGCCGTAATTGTTTAGTTAGAAAACGATTGAATGCTTGTACAGCATGAAAGTTGGCGTGTGATATTTCCTCATGGAATGCAAAACGTATGGTCTGCTGACTAATCCACATCGAATGTGGAAAATCAATGATCGTCTGCACGTACAGTCTCCTCTATACAAAGCTTCACAGCATCAAGTAAATCCTGGCTATTCCACCCCGGAATTTTACCATGTTGTATAGCCAAATCAAAGGAGGCAGGAATATGAATAAAGCCAGCGCGAACACCTTGATGATACTTTGCATAAACAAGCCCTTCATACATTATGTTATTGCATAAATATGTACCTGCTGTATTGGAGATTTCGGCTGGATATCCCTCTGCTTGTAATCGATTTACCATATTACGAATCGGTAAATTTGTTAAAAAAGCATCAGCGCCCTCTTCCTGAATACTCTCGTCAACGGGTGTGTAGCCGTTATTATCAGGCTCCCCATCTTTCACATTAATAGCAATGCGCTCTGGCGTGATTTTAAACCTGCCCCCCGCTAAACCTAATGAAATAATAATTTGAGGCTTTACCTCGTCTATATATTGCTTGAATTGTTGTGCCGATTGCTGAAAATCTACTGACAAAATACGTCCAACAATCGTATAGTCACCTATCTTCTCTCCATCTAAATTTTCTACAATTTGCATTGTTGGGTTGATCTTATAATCAAGAAATGGCTCAAACCCTGTTACTAATAGTTTTGTCATGTTTCGTCACCTGATTTCTATAGGACGTTTTTTTATGTAGCGTCCAGATTGATTGTTTTTATCTACTGGAGTAGATAGTGTGGCTTCTATAATCGCCTGATTAAATAATTTATGTGCTTTCACGCACGAGATTAATTCTTCATCGTAAACAATTTCATCAGCAACTTCAGAAATTATATCTAAAGCTACCCACTGCGGATAGCGTAAAATACTTACAGAGGAATATGCTGGGGTTACTTCCATACTACGATAAAAATTTATATTTCCCATTTCCTCAATTGGGTATTTTTCCGGGTCCCACTTTGTACCATATTTATAGTATCGATTACGCCAGTATGCATTTTCTTGGGCAAATGTTGATCCTTCAAATATCTTATTTACCCTTTCAGCTACCAGCTCAAGATTTCTAGCCTGTACTTCCTTCGTTTCATTATTTGCATAACGTCCAATTCCATATATTTTGGCACTCGGGATAGTGTAAGAAACTGGGAAAATCGGTGGGCATGCATAACCTGCAAACGGTTGAACCCACTCACGAGCTGGTATGCCATGGTCATCTATTATTACATCAGGAGCCCACTTTTTTAAAATGAGTGGTAAAACATTTGCCTCACCAAAAACACTTTTTTTGAATTTAACATGCGCAAATTCTAAACCAACCGCATTAAACCTCGCTGCATGATGCTTCCATTTAGGATGTTCTTTTGTCAAACTCTCCATAATTTCATACCCATCTGGGTTGGATAATGGAATAATAATTATATTTATTTTCTTTAAGATTTCTGGATAATGGCAAACAATATCCTCCATTAATTCTAATATAGCAGGAGTGCTAGATACTTCATTTGGATGATGGCCAGCTTCAAAAACAATCGTATGTTTTTCATCTGATTTTTTTAGCCCTGAATAATATTCACTCGTAATAGGTTCAGTCACTTCGAAAAATGGAATGACAGTACCTTTATAAGATATATCTCCATAATTTAATTTGACCTCCGAGTATTGTTTAAAACGCTCTACTAAGGAAACTAGATTTTTCATGTTGTGTTTTAAAAAGGTTCTTGCCTCAGTTACCTTCAGTTCATTACCTATAGACATTTCTACAGTTTCAAACTGTCCTTCTTGATTAAACAAGATTCGCTTTGTAACGGGTTCCGTCATCGGTTTGTCATTCCACTGGTAAACCTTTATGTCACTTTTGATAGGCTTATACAGATCTTGTTCTATATGAATATAAGGAATTACACCACCTGGAGCTTTGTATGGCTGATTAACTAACTGGCGGCCAAGCTCATGAAAATAGTCTAAAGTATTAAAGTATAAATCCTCGTATAACGCCTCAAACGATGAGTTCGCTTCTTGCTGAACACCGATTTCTTCTTCGATTCCAGAAGAAGTAAAGTCAATTTCGATTCGATCGAATAATGGAAATAGTTGTCCTTGATTAATATTATTCGTATCTATTTTTAACTTTTTCACCATTCGGGGCAATAACTCTTTCACATAGTATTTATAGAAACGTTCACGATCAGAAAATATGATGTTCTCTTGCACTTGCTCTGTTTTGTTGAATAACCTATACCCAGCAGTAGTTGGATAAGCTTTTTTCTGACCATCAACATAATCTACTTCACTAATAAGTGGATTGAGCTCAGCTATTAACTGATCATCTACAAATACTCTATAAACATGTTGTTGAGTGCTTGAAAGCTCAAATTGCACATGCTCTTTAGGTATCCCATATTGCATTTCAATCATTTCATCCACTGGATAAAGCTCCATAATCCAGCGATTATGTTGCTCTAAGCCGTCTACACTTACCCCATCCTTACAAACTATTTTTACCTTTTGAAAGCGCCTTCCGACAGATGGAAGTACTTCCTCTAATATCCAGTATAAACCTGTTTTAAAGGCAGAGCGAACTTTAATTGTTGTCAAATTTGAAAATTTTTCATATAAATCCAGCTTGAATTGATCACGATTTTTTTTATTGGCCGTCATATAAATTTCAGCCTCTAACGCTTTATCTATTTCTTCTTCTAATGCTTTTATCATGTACGAAGCCTCAGATTTATCGCTCCATTGTTCTTCCAATAAAATAGCCGCTTCATTCACTTGTTTTTCGTTGAACTCCCAAACTCCAAGCAGTCCACCCTCCGACACGTGCTTTGCTGTTGCAATGGAATGGACAACGGCTGGTAGGATATCTTTCATACCAGAGATTTGAATGGCGTTTTTGGCGGTCAACTTCATATAACTTTCGTTTTCGTTCTTGAATGAAATGGTTACATGTCGCTCTTCTGTTGTTATAGCTGGTAATGAAATAGATGTGGCATACAAGCCTAAACGCAATGCAAGATAGCAAACCTCTTTTAACAGAGCATTTGTCTTTAGGTCTTCTTGTATATCCATTTTTACACTTATATGTTGCTGGGGATGTGCCTCATCCTTTTCACCCGTGCCATAGGCTGACCAAAGATGACTTAAATTCTCATAATATGTTAATGGGCTGTCCGTTTTGGTGTCGACCATTCCTTCACTGGCTATTGCACTTAACAATGTAGAAAGTGCTGATTCACTCTCATAATAAATGATAAATGTAGAGTCATCTTGTGAAATAAATGTTCTAGTATATTGTAAAAACTTCATTGTATAGGACTGATTGGCTGGCTGAAATAAATCAAAGTCAGTTTCATTTGATTCAAAGCCTAAGCGTAAACAAAAATCAATTAATCCTAATGGAACTAAATCTTTAGGTAAATCTATAAATAAAGAAGGCTTTTTTTTCGTTTCGTTCTTTTGAAATAAACTAGAAAAAATTATAGAGTTCATCATATCACCTAAACTTTCATATTTGGATCTAAGCGATCTCGCAACCAATCTCCCAATAAATTAAACCCTAAAACAGTTAACATAATGGCAATCCCTGGGAAAACAGATATCCACCAAGCAGAGGTCATGTAATTTCTGCTATCCGCTAACATTCCTCCCCACGAAGGTACTGTAGGCTCCACACCTAACCCTAAAAATGTTAAAGAGGCCTCCAATAAAATAAACTCTGCAATACACATCGTTGCTAACACTAAAATGGAGGAAGCAACATTAGGAAGTATATGCTTAATGATTATTTTGAAGTGTGTCCCACCAATTGCCTTTGCTGCTTGAATATACTCTTGTTCCTTTAAAGCCAAAATCTCTCCTCGAATTAATCTTGCAAAACTAACCCAATATGTAAGTCCTAGGATAATAATAATTTTTTCAATACCTGTTCCAAAAACACTCATGATTACGATGGCTAGCAAAATAAACGGTAACCCCATTTGAACTTCGGCTAATCGCATTATTAAATCATCCATCCATTTCCCAAAGTAACCTGAAATAATGCCTAGAAATGTACCAAGCACTAATGAAATGATTACGCCACAAATGCCGACTAATAGAGATATACGTGCTCCGTAAATAATTCTGCTTAGCAAATCACGCCCAACTTGATCTCCTCCGAGTAAGTATTGCGATTTTCCAGTATCATCAAGCAATTTGGGTAGATCAAGCCGATGTCCTAAGCTAGCCGCACCCGGATCATAGGGAGCAATATAAGGCGCGAATATAGCACACAGTATCGTAGCGACAACCAATAAAAAGCCTATGATGCCTGTTGGATTGTTCTTCATGAATTTCAGAACGGTTACTATTTTATTGGCTTTTTTTATTTCGATTGCTTCTGTTTCCATTATTTGAGTCATTATTGCTCACCTCTTCCAGTCCTAATTTTCGGGTTAATCAATGAGTAGCATAAATCGACGATTAGATTTACTATGATCATAATAAGTGCTAAAAGTATGATTCCTCCCTGGACCACTGGATAGTCTCGTTGATTAATTGAATCAACAATTAGCCTTCCAATTCCAGGCCAAGAAAAGACTTGCTCGACAATAACCGCACCTCCTAATAGCCCACCAAACTGTAAACCAACATATGTTACTGTAGGCAATAAAGCATTGCGGAAAGCATGTCGAATGATAACTAACCATTCTCTTATTCCTTTCGCCCTTGCAGTTGTGACGTATTGCATTTTAAGTACTTCCAGCATAGACGTACGAATTAATCGAACTAGAATACCAGATAGAATGAGCCCTAAGGCAACCGATGGCAAAATTAATGAGCTAACCCCATCAAATCCGGATACTGGCAACCATTTTAGTTGAACAGCAAAAATTAGAATTAGCATGAACGCCAACCAAAAATTGGGGAAAGAAATACCTAACAAAGAAAAAATACGACTAAATACATCAATAGTTTTTCCTTTATAAATGGCTGATAGAATACCTAGCGGAACAGCAATTAACAATGCCACTGCCATTCCACCTAAAGCAAGTGCAATTGTCGGCCATGCTCGTTCGAGTAACATCTCTAAAACTGGGCTATTGGAACGATAGGAAGTACCAAAATCAAGTGTTACTAAATCCTTCATAAATATGAAGTATTGTTCCCAAACAGGCTTATCTAAACCGAGTTTTGCTGTTAGTTCTTCTACAGCCTGCTGTGAAGGTTCCCCAGCCCCAAACATTATACTTACTGGGTCACCTGTTAAACGAATGGAGAAAAATATAATTAATGAAACCGCAATGATTACCAGCACGGTATGCGACAAACGTCGTAGAATATAGGAAAGCATAATTCCATCCTCCTAATGTGAAATGAAAGAGATAGTATGCTAGCATACTATCTCATAATTTTTACTTACTCGACAGTGACACCTTCAAATCTAAAGCGGCCATCATGTGGTGGTTGGAAACCTTTTATTCGTTTATTCACTGCGTATATTTCAACCTCTGAATATAGATTTACTTCCGTTGCATCTTCATATAACACTTCTGTTAGCTCTTTAAAGATGTTTTGTCTTTCCTCGTTATTAATAGTTGCACGCTCAGCCGCTAATAATTGTTCAACTTTTTCATTTTTATAAGATGGGTTCCAGAATTCTCCTTCGTGATACATTAAGTAAGCTGTATTATCAAAGTCTAAAGTCCAACCACCCCAGCCATTTTTATACATGTGGCCAGCTTTTCCTTGTGGTATTAATTCAGATTGGAATGTAGTATTTTCCACGCTATTAATTGAAACTTTTAATCCAACCTCTTCCAAGTAAAACGCTACTGCTTGCGCAATTTCTTTAAATGTTCCATCAGTCCCAGGGATAAAGAATTCTAATGTAGTGCCTTCAGGAATATTCGCATCAGCCAGTAATTTTTTTGCTTTTTCAGGATCATAAGGATAAGGCTCTAAATCTTTGTTATACCCAAAGGATAGATTACTTTGGAAAGAACTAATTAGGTTACCATACCCACCTAAAATTTCCTTCACGATTGTTTCCTTATCAATAGCATAGTTAATAGCTTGTCGAACACGTACATCGTCTACTGGCTTTTGTGCTGTATCAAAACGAATTGAATAAGCAGTAGGAGTAGAAACATCCATTAATTCTATAAAATCAGTTCCTTCTGCTGTCGCAGCTTGCGATACTTCTAAACGTGTCATAATATCAATATTTCCTGTTTGTAATTCTGCCAGTGCTGTTGCTGTTTCTGGGATCACCTTGAATGTAACCTTATCTAGCTTTATAGCATCTTTATTCCAATAATCATCATAACGTTCAATCACCACTTGTTTATCACGCTGATAATCCGTCATTTTAAACGGACCAGTACCTACAGGGTTCATATCAAAATTCTCAGCTCCCTGTTCTTGGATATATTTAGGTGGTACGATAACAGCACCGTATCCTGATAATTTTGTTAATAATACTGGGTCTATTGAATTTAAGTGCATAGTTACTTCATATTCACCAGTAACTTCAACATTGTCAATCGAAGTATAGTTTGAATATTGTGGACCTTTTTGACCTTCTTCTCCTAGCAAACGATCAAAGGTAAATTTAACTGCTTCAGCGTTAAATGGTTCCCCATTATGGAAGGAAACACCTTGTCTTAGTGTAAATACAATTGTCTTATCATCTTTATACTCCCAAGATTCCGCTAACCCTGGTTGTATTTCTAAATCTAAAGAACGACTTACTAATCCTTCAAATACCGATGTTGCGACTGTACTCCAATTAAGTAAAAACGTATCAATTGGATCCCAGTTTTGTGGATCTCCTGCCACGCGAATAACTAATTCATTACCACGTGATACTGCTGGGTTATCACCAGAAGATTTACCATTACTTTTATTTTCGTCCTTAGTTGAATTACTACCACTACATGCAGATAAGAAGATCATCATGCATACAAGTATTAGTGCTATCCATTTTTGTTTCTTCATATTTTGTTCATCCCCTTCTGTTTTTGTGCTATTTATACACCATAAGGATATGGCATCGAATAACCTAGTTCAGTAGAAATTAATGCAGCAGTTTCCCATAGTCCTTCTAAAAATGTATTAATTTTTTCTTGCGGTAATAGTGATTCGATACCAGCTATACTAATCGAGTATTCTACTTTTCTATCACTATTGAAAATTGGTACTGCGATTGATACAGTGCCTTCTTCCAATTCTGAAACACTATAGGCATAGCCGTTGTTTTGCCCAAATTCAATTAATTCATTTATTTCTTTGTCAGTAACTGGTGTTCCACTAGCATATTTTTTACGAGGTTTTTGAAGTACCTCATTAATTTTTTCTTCTGATTGAAACGATAACAGTATTCGTGAGCAGGCACCTGCATAAAGTGGTGCTCTTCTACCCACTCGTGTATATAGTAGAACAGGTTTTAAGCTTTCAATTTTTTCAATATATAGACCATCTGTTTCGTCCAGTACGATTAGTTGAACAGCCAAGTCAAACTTTTGTTGCAACCTCTTCATATATGGTATGGCCAATGAACGAATCTCAATTGAATTTGCAGCAATCGCTCCTAATTCAATTAGTTTATTACCAAGTAGATAATGATCACTCAATACTAACTGTCCACCACTCTGAACATAGGGACGCTTTAATACGCCTAAATCTGTAAAAGTTTTTAAAAATCTATGTAAAGTCGGTTTAGGAATATCTGTTTCAATTGCTAGCTCGTCTAATCGCCATGAAGGTTTTTCCTCAGTGAATAATGTTAAAATGTTGATACCTTTTTCTAATGTTTTGCTCATAATAATCGCTCCATTTGTTCTTCATAAAGTAAGCATGAAACTTCATGCTTATCGCCGACTTTTTCTAATTTTGGAGATGTCACTTTACATATTTCCATGCAATTTGGGCATCGTGTATGAAACGTGCATCCCGATGGTGGATTAGCAGGATTAGGAACATCTCCACTAAGCACAATACGCTCCTTTATTTTTGAAGGATGTGATTTTGGTAAAGCTGAAAGCAATGCTTTTGTGTATGGATGTTTAGGATTATTAAATAACTCATGTTTGTCTGCCATTTCCACCAACTTTCCTAAGTACATCACTCCTATACGATCACAAAAATGGTGCACTACACTTAAATCATGGGAAATAAAGATATAGGTAAGGTTCATTTCTTTTTTTAAGTCTTTCATTATATTCAAAACTTGTGATTGAATCGATACATCTAGAGCTGATACAGGTTCATCTGCCACAATTAATTTTGGATTGGATACTAATGCTCTTGCAATTCCAATTCGTTGTCTTTGACCGCCTGAAAATTCATGTGGAAAACGCTCTAATTGTTTTTTTGTTAGTCCGACCTGATTGGCTACCTCATAAACTCGTTGCTTCCGCTCTTCCTTAGTACCTATCCCAAAATTAACTAAAGGTTCTTCAATTATTTTAAAAACCTTCATTCGAGGATTAAGTGACGAAAAAGGATCTTGGAAAATTATTTGCATATCACGGCGTTTTTGACGTACCTCTTTTGGACTTAGAGTAGAAATATTTTCACCGTTCAACAAAATTTCTCCATCAGTCGGGGGAAAGAAGTTGGATTATTGTTTTCCCCATCGTTGACTTTCCACATCCTGATTCACCAACAATCCCCAAAACCTCTCCTTCATTAACATAAAAAGAAACATCATCTACCGCTTTTAAATTTGCCGAGCGAGATCCTTTTACTGGAAAATACTTCTTTAAGTGTTTAACCTCTAATAGCGGGCTGCTCATTGACATTTCCTCCTTCCACTTCATCCTTTTCATATAGCCAACATCTAACTGTACTACCAATAGATGTTGTGAATAATCCCGGTTTCTTTTTGCATTTTTCAGTTGCAAATTCACATCGATCGAAAAATCTACAACCGGATGGCATATCAGATGGTGATGGCACAACACCTACAATAGAAGGAAGATACTCTTGCTCCGATTCAATATCTGGTAAAGAGTTCAATAATCCTTTAGTATACGGGTGGAGAGGATGATCAAATAAATCCAACACATTCGCTTCTTCCACAATTTCACCAGCGTACATGACAATTACTCTCTCACATATTTCCGCCACTACCCCCAGATCATGGGTTATTAAAATAATTGACATATCAAGTTTTTCTTGAATATCTTTCATCAAATCTAAAATCTGAGCTTGAATCGTCACATCTAATGCAGTAGTAGGTTCATCTGCTATTAATATTTCTGGTCCACATGCTAATGCCATGGCGATCATAACCCGCTGGCGCATTCCTCCTGATAATTGGTGTGGATACTCATTGACAACTTTATCAGGACGAGGAATACCCACGAGACGAAGCATATCTACCGCGCGTTCATGTGCTTCTTTCTTTGAAATATTTTCATGACTAAGAATCATTTCAACAATTTGTGAACCAACTTTATACACTGGATTTAGAGAGCTCATCGGTTCCTGAAATATCATGGAAATTTTTTTCCCACGAATCTTTCGCCATTCCTTCTTCGATCTTTTATTAATTTGTTTATGATCTATGTAAATTTCTCCACTTTGCCAATCCACCCCATTAGGTAGCAATCCCATTAAAGATAGGGATGTCATACTCTTTCCACAACCAGATTCCCCCACAATACCCAACGTTTCTCCTTTTTCCAATCGGAAAGAAATACCATTAACAATAGCTATATCTTTTTTATTTTGTTGAATACCTACTTTTAACTCTTTTACTTCTAAAATATTTAAATCCATTTTTACCCCTCCGTTCCAAAATATGAAACGCAATTCCATTTTTTAAAATCTTATCAGAAAATAAAAGAGTATTTCAATAGTTTTCAGAAAAAATTAAAAATTCGATATAGTAAAATTATTCTTATAAAATAAATTGTTTAAAAGTGTTCTTTGCTTTACTAGATGATGTATTACTACGAAATATAGGGTGTTTCCTAATCTTAAAATTTAGTTAAACATAAAAAAGCATGGTTCCGATTACTCGAACCATGCTAAAAATTGTTATAGTATTAAATCTTATTTTAAATGCGCAGTCGCCTGTTTCATGACGTATTTTCCAACTCCAATATAAATCACTACAGCTGCTCCTATCAATACGAATGTCATTGCTGACCGCTCCTTTTCATATTAAATAATATCTTTTTCATTAGGCTTTCAGACCATTACACTGAATTTGAAAATCATTCTCAATAATATATTATAAATTTCCTGTTAATTCGTCAAGACATACTTTCATCTTACCCTTTCTACATGGTAAGATGTAGAAAAGTCGGAAAAAGGATGCGGTAATGATGAGTAATTCGAAGTACTTTCAAACTATTTTAAACGGGACAATTCACGCTTTAAAATCCATTCTTCCTATGGACATAGAAGTAAAGTCGCCTAGTATTATTTCTGAACCCTTTCAACAGCAACAAATGGGCGTTTTAATTGGCTTAATTGGGGATGTAAAGGGGCGTGTGATTATTGATTCCTCTCCTGAAGTCTTTAGCGGTATTGGTAGTACTATGTTCGGTATGCCTTTGGAGGGAGAAATGCTAGAATCCTTTACTGGGGAATTTGGTAACATGATTGCAGGAAATTTATGTACAGCTGTTGGGCAAGAAAGCTTAGAAATTGATATCACTCCGCCAACGGTGATGGTGGGCAACACAAAATTATACGGCTTTGAAAAAGCATTTGCTCTCCCAGTCTCGGTTCCAAGTGTTGGTGCACTAACAGTTCTACTAACGATTGAGGAAGAAGAATAGAAACTTAGAATCTATTTCAAATAAGACATTGTATGCAGAAGCCTATTGCATTTATGTATATTCGTTATTTGCAAGTTAGTTTTTTGTCTGTGGAATCCCCCACTCTCCTTCCAATCTATAGTTTTTACTAAAATTAAGCAAAATACAATAAACGGACAAGCCATCTCAATGACTTTTGAGATGGCTTGTCTTTTTCTCTTCCCAATTCTTCACACTTTCTTCACATAAACCCTCTAGATGTGTGATTTTTTTCACATCAAAATCAAATGGATTTTTATATGATGTCAGTAAGAAACACCACAATAAAAAGCGTAGGAGGAGCAAAAATGGCAAACAAAAAGAAGTCAGATGAGAATTTAAAAGGTTCACTCTATGCAGTTTTTGGAGTAGGCATTATCATCATTTTACTTTGGGTGTACTGCTTCGATTTATTCATTGGACGGTTTTAATTTACGAAGAAGGGACAGAAACATATGCACATACATAAGTATGAGAAGTATTGGCTTGTGTTCGGAGTTGCTACTTTAGTAGCATTCCTCATCATTCTCGGTATCGGGGCATTTCACCAAGGCTCCCATCCGAACAATGGGAAAAAAACACTAGATTACGAGAAAGTAAAAGAGACAGCACCTTTTGATAATCCAGGTGTCCATAAAGTAGAGGGAAAGGATTGGGATTATGAGGTAGTAGTCGTAGCCTCAGCATTTAATTATAATCCTCCACAAATTGAGGTACCACTTGGTGCTAAGGTGAAATTCATTGCAACAAGTGAGGATGTTATGCACGGTTTTGAGGTGGCAGGTACAAATATCAACATGATGCTTGAGCCTGGCTATATTTCGGAATATGTAACAGAAGTAAATAAGGTAGGCGAGTTTTTAATCGTATGTAATGAGTATTGTGGTACAGGACATACGATGATGCACTCTATGCTAAAGGTGGTGGATTCAAATGAGTCACACTAATTCAATGACAAAAGTAGATCGACGCGATGCAAAGCTAGCCATGGCACATATTTACGTGGCATTCATCGCTTTATTATTAGGTGGTCTAGCAGGTTTATTACAAGTATTTGTACGTTCTGGACAATTTACATTACCAGCTGGCATTGGCTATTATCAAGTATTAACAGTACACGGCGTATTACTTGGTCTTATTTTAACTACATTCTTTATTTATGGCTTCCAAATCGCTAGTGTTAGTCGTACTTCTGGTACTTTCACAAATGGACAGCGCAGACTTGGATGGATCGGTTTCTGGTTAATGACAATCGGTACAGCTGCTGCTGCAACAATGGTTTTATTGAATAAAGCAACGGTTCTTTATACATTCTATGCACCACTAAAAGCGCATTGGATTTTCTATTTAGGCCTGACATTAGTCGTGGTTGGTTCTTGGGTTGGCGGCGCGGGTCAAATTTTACGTTATGCACAGTGGCGCAAAGAAAATAAAGGTAGTGGACAACGCAGTCCTTTATTATCGTTTATGGTGGTTGTCAATAATTTAATGTGGTTTGTCGCAACGCTTGGTGTAGCAGCTTCTGTCTTAATTCAGCTGTTGCCATGGTCATTAGGTTTAGTTGAACGTGTCGATGTTGCATTATCCCGTACCCTTTTCTGGTATTTCGGTCATGCACTTGTATACTTCTGGCTACTACCAGCGTATATGGTTTGGTACGTCGTTATTCCAAAAGTAATTGGCGGGAAAATTTTCTCAGATTCTCTAGCAAGACTTTCCTTTATGCTGTTCTTAATTTTCTCTGTACCTGTTGGGATTCACCATCAGTTAACAGAGCCTGGTATTGATGGGACTTGGAAATTCATTCAAGTTGTTTTAACATTCGCTGTCATTGTTCCTTCTCTTATGACCGCCTTCTCGATGTTTGCGATGTTCGAATTACGTGGTCGTGAATTAGGTGGTAAAGGACTGTTCGGCTGGTTTAAAAAATTACCGTGGAAAGATGCTCGTTTCTTCGTGCCATTTATCGGTATGGTGGCGTTTATTCCTGGTGGTGCTGGCGGGATCGTCAATGCCTCCTATCAAATGAACCAATTAATCCATAATACCATTTGGGTAACGGGCCATTTCCACTTAACCATTGCTACAGCAGTCGTTTTAACTTACTTCGGTGCGGCCTTCTGGTTAATTCCACATTTAACTGGCCGTACGTTAACGAAATCTTTAAATAATCTTAGTAATTTCGCTGGTATCCTATGGGCTACAGGTATGACCATTATGTCTTCTGCTATGCATATTGCCGGACTAATCGGTGCGCCTCGTCGCTCAGATTACTCAGAATATGGTGGTGCTTCACAGGCATATGATTGGATTCCATATCAAATCGCACAAGCTGTTGGTGGAACAATTCTCTTTATCGCCATTCTAGTCATCCTATACATTGTGGTGAAATTGGCTTGGTTTGCGCCTAAAGGTGAAGAAGAATTCCCTGTAGGGGATGTACATGCACTTAGCGGTCCAACACCAGCCATTTTAGAAAATTTCAAAGTATGGCTTGTTATTTTAGTAGCCTTAATTTTATTTGCTTACACAGTACCAATTATCGATATTATTTCAAACTCACCAGCTGGCTCTAAAGGCTATCAATTGTGGTAAACATCTCTTCATGAAAAAGGCGATTTCTCTGCAACGAGAAATCGCCTTTTTATATCTTAAAGCAGATAAATTTGTATACTTTTCTTGTAAATAGCCTGCTAGGTACTTAGCATTTAAGCCTTCCACTGTCGCTTCCTATTGTTTTGATCCGCAAACCCTTATTGAAATTACCTGTTCCTTTAGTTTAAGTGAAAATCTTCACAATTTCTTTGCTCCATAACAATGCATTGCTTAAGAAAATTGCCCTTTAATAGAATAACTAGTTTTCATTTTATGTTTTTTAATGTGTTTCCAAAATTGCGTTTGGGTACGTTATTTTGTATATGTTAGTATATTTAAATTATTTTTTATTTTTAAGTTCTAAAAGTATAGGTGCTATATTTAGTAAGATAGAAACAATTGTCAGAAACCAAAACGCTTTATTCATATTAGGTACTTCCCTTAAAGCCGACCAATCTTCACCTATTATCCAATTAGATACAAGGCTATGTTCTGCACAAAGTGTCAATGCTGTAAATGATAACCCCAATGCCATTGCCAATTTATAATCTTTGCCAGTTCCATACATATAAAGATTTATAAATGTTATAACTATCGTAATAAGACCTAATATTAACCACATAATACCTCCATCATACTTTCATTTTTCAATATAGACATAAATTGTAAGTATATGGTTCCCATAAACCTTTCGTTATAGAATGTTATTTAATAATATGGCCTTTCCATGAATAAAGTCGCTTTCCTTAATTTCAGAAATGCGCCCGATCGTGGAATACTCGAAATTGCAAAACAATATTATTTCTTTTATCCTAATAATTTTCAATGACTCCTCCAAGTGAAGAAGCTTTAATGTTAGGATTCTCAAGGATTTCTTTTAATTCTTCCTTCGTTCCATAAACGACCACCCCTAATATTTCTATATCCTCTAACTTTATATCTTTCATCTTGTTAAAAGCATTCTGGTGATCAGGAGAAATACTCATTTGCAGTAAGTCTAAAAATTGTTTATACTCACCTTCTAAATCATGGATTGAAATATAAGGCGTATTTATTGAGAAACCTAGTGCATCTTTTTCTCTAATAAATGTTGAGGACCAATCGTTTTCTTTTGCCTCTTTTTGAAACTCGTTTAACTGTTCACTACTATAAGTGTCTATCCAAAACCATGTCATTTCAGGAAGTTGTATAAAAATTTCATTTGGTTTGTAAGGCTGATCAAAGGAAAGTGCTACCTCATAAACTTTGTCTCCCTGTATACCATTAATCAACTGTTTATCATCTTTATATTGTTTATAAGGTACATTGGGGTGGAAAAACAGCATTTCTCTCCAACCATTTTCTTTATAACTAAATTGCCAATCTTCACCTGTACTTCCCACGTTTCCACCTGAACTTCTTGAAATTAAAACAGATGGGATTAGACCAAATGAATATTGTTTTTGTTCTATAACGACCGATTTAATTTTAAAGTCCTTTGAAATTTCATAGTTGCTTATCCCACCTAATAACCCCCTCGAATCCACAGTTTCACTTATGTATCCATTAGGAGTGCTGAGACGGACAAAAGCATCCCAATGCTTAAATGCCTTTTGGCTAAAATGTGATGAAATAGCTAAATTAGCTATGTTTAAGATAACAAATACCACCAAAGAAACAAAAATAGTGATAATAATCATCTTTATTTTTCCTCTTCTCACTGCCTTTTTGATTTTCTTTTCATCATAAAGATAAAGATCGTCTGAAAAATCATCCATGTAGATTCCTCCACTTCTTTTGAAATTCTTTCCTTGCCCGAAATAAATATGTCCTAATCGTTTCTTCCTTCATCCCTAGTAATAAAGCAATCTCTTTATAACTAAGTTCAAGCTCGTATTTTAATAGTAAGAGCTGCTTATAAATTTCTTGTATGCGTTCTAAAACGAGTGAAATTTCTTGATTCATTTCGATAGTTAGAACGCTCAATTCAGTATTATGGTCATTGGCAAAATTGTTCCAGAAGCGATGATCATCAATAGAAATAGCCCTTTCTATCCCTTTTTTCTTTAACCACTTTTTAAATTCATTCATTGCAATGGTAAAAATATAAGAAAGAGCTTTCTCTGAAGGAACACCACTACTATAAGCGATAAATTTCGTATAACTCTCTTGAACAATATCTTCTGCATCTTCATGACTACAACCGTTCTTTTTTAAATAGAAATAAATCATTTTTGCTTGTTTATTGTATATATCCAACAATAGATGTGAATCCATAGCTCCTCCTTTCAAAGTCTTCATTAATAAAGAGTCTATTTTTGTAAAAAGGTTTACAGCAAATCTGGAAAAACTTCAAAAATACGGATTACTCGTGTTAGATTTAGGAACAATAAAAACTGAATTAAGTTAATGTAATGGCTAATTCTTATACAAGAATACTCTCTTTGCTAAAATAAAAAGCTACTCTTCTTTTGAAGAATAGCTACTTTAGTTGAATACCAATTGGAGAAGGATATCTTTCAATTTCGCAAAATCCATTTTGAATGCCAGCATTAAATACCAAATAATGAAGCATTATACATACTTTTTAAATGATAAAAAAACTACTAACCTTTAGGTTTATTATTTTCCCATATATACCACGGTAATCTATAATCCATTTTCTTACCTTGTATACTATTTTTATCTGTTACTATC
Organism: Lysinibacillus sp.; assembly: GCF_032093475.1. Taxonomy (NCBI): domain Bacteria; kingdom Bacillati; phylum Bacillota; class Bacilli; order Caryophanales; family Bacillaceae; genus Lysinibacillus; species Lysinibacillus sp. The sequence continues at coordinate 24,378 of NZ_DAMDAY010000052.1, forward strand.
CAATTGTCATCTTTTTTTCTACTTTATAATTAACATTTATACCATCGGACTTTTTGAAGAGTATATAACCTGAGTCGTCTTTTAAAAAGGTAACAGGGTCAATAATATTTTTGTTGGGCAACTTTTTTTCAGGAAGCAATATGTTGGTTGCTATTTCTTCTGCAATAGTAAAAAGGGATTTAAATTCATTATTTACTTCTGCTTGGTATTGCAATTGGTTGTATGTGTAAGCAGTGTAATGATCTAAATTCAAATTAAATGACTGTTTTATATCTGAAAGCGTTGCTTTATAAAATTCATCTATGTCCTTTTCTAATTTATCGCCCTTATGTTGAAAGCTAATTGTTTTAATACCAAATGGGTCTATTTTGAAAGTCATTGTTTCCTTACCATTGGGGGGATTATGTGCATGTTCAAAGGTTGTGACTTGGACTTTAACAATAAAGTCAAACTGACCCCCATACCTATTGATACTCAAAATTTTAGCATCATATAAACCATATTGCTTTAGGTAACCATAATAATTAATAATTTCCTTTTCTATGGATGGATAAAGTGTTGTAAGCAACGTATCATATATGATCTTATAATCAGGTTGCTCACTTTGGGAATTAAGATTTCCTGAAGTTGTTAACAAAGCATCTTTATATAAGTCCTCATTCGAGAGTTTTTCTGTAACCATGTCATAATTAGTAAAATAGATAGTAAGAAAAACAAAAGATAATATTCCAATGATTTTCTTCATCGTATACTCCTTTAATTTAGAGTTAATTTAGAAGTACTTTCCCCAGAAATCATTTAATTATTCTTCAACAATATGGCCCTTAAACTGCAAAAGACACATTTCTTATTAAAGAAATGCGCCCGATTGTTGAATATCGTTATTGAACTAAAGCACCCCGTTATTGGAATAAGAAGCTTAGGATAGGAGGTGATAACAATAATAGTAGTGCAAATGTAATCAGCCATTTTGTTAATGTTTTTGAGAGTTTGTCTTTTACATCACCTTTATACCATCCACTAAATTGTAGTTTATTTCGATATAAAATAGTAAATATAATTAAAATTGAGATTGTCATCATTATTCCATAAGTATTCGAATATTTCATCCCTAATTTTTGGTAGGTACGAACAATAATATTGCCTGAAATAAAATAAAAAATTATGAGTAAAAAAAACATTCTTATGAACTCCAATAGTATCCTCATTTACAATCACTCTCCAAACTTTTATTTAATAGTTATTCACCGTATATATCTACATTGTTATTTAACTATCCGGCTTCGTTAGTTCAAGAAAAAAAGAGCTGCTCCTATGCAACTCAATAATCTTCAAGAAAAGCACACATATAGTTTAAGTAGAGATTTCTTCACAAACTTGTCTTTATTAACACTAATTAATTAATACTATTTATATGCTTATTTATTTTTTCTTCTGTCAATGATAAACCATTTTAAGATTCCAAGTATTAGTATTAAAAGTGGTATTCCCTGAATGAAGAGAAATCCTGTCCAAAAATTATTTATAGTGCTGGTCGGAGAGGCTGTTGCCATTACAATACTAGGGGAATGGAACTACGGTATACTTTAGCCATCCGGTACGTTTTAATGTCCTTGTATCTCTAACTTCCCCATCCTTTCCGACTACAAAAAGAATATTGTTTTCAGGATAATCTTCATCTAAAGAAGTCACTGAATTTTGTTCGTAAGATACCACCTGTATATTTATAAAATACTTCCCTTCATACAACACTTTACTTTCTTTAAAATCGTTTAAAATATCAATGGCTTTCGGGATTGTATTGTTATTTTCGTAAACGTTGAACTTATAATGAAAATTAATAACTGACTCATTGTTCAAAGGATACAACGATTCATTTTCATCGTTTGTTAGTGATGGTAATAATGAATTGGTGTCTATTTTTTCTTTCTTTCTAAGGTCATCAATTAGCCTTTTTTTTGACCATTTTCAATATTAAAATCAAGATAATAATTTTTTGAAGGTTCATCCATTAAATGGTATTTTTTGATAATCTGATTGGATGCCTCGATAAGTTCGGGATGTTGTTGAATATATGCTTCTTTAAATAGTTGTAAATAAACATCGTCACTTTCGTTAGGAATAAATTGATTTGTTTCTCGATTAAAGGCTAATGTGAGATTTACATGATAAGGTTTATAGATTTCTACATAACCATACTTACTTTCACCACGCTCACCATCATTTTTAGCACTTAGTATGTTGTAGTTATTTATTCCGTAGTTTTCCAAATGATTTTCAACATTTTCTTCTACATATTTTTTGGGGATTTCACAGCCCATTAACAAAAGCAGCAAAAAAGCAATTATAATAGCAAGATTTTTTTTGAACAATTTAAAATACATAACCAAAACCTCTCATCAATTTTGATATTATTTCCTTTAACTCAATTCTTATAAATCCTTGTTTGCCTTTAAGTTCAAATGCATATTGTTTTATTTCAACCATATCAAAATACAAGTTATTTTAACAGATCCTTATTCCACTAAACTGCCAAGTTAGTTAAAGTATAACCTTCCCAAAGCGTGGCTTGGGGATGTTTGTACTTAACGTTGTAAGCCTGTAAAAACTTCAATAAGTAATTATTTTTTATTTTTTAGTTCTAAAAGTATAGGTGCTATATTTAGTAAGATAGAAACAATTGTCAGAAACC